>CAYXJM010000021.1:0-4283 GCA_964465455.1 uncultured Klebsiella sp. | reverse complement strand
GCCGGGCCAGGGCTGGCTGATGCGGCGCTGGATGCGCGTGCGCAGGCTCCCGGCCTGAGGCTGCGCCCGGCCGGGGAGGTCTTCAGCCCTTGGCCAGGGCGTCCGCGAGCCAGCCCAGCATCTGCCCGTAGACGCCGCCCAGGATCTCGGCGGCCTGCTCGCCGCTCATGCCGGTCGCGTCGCCCGTCGCGCTCCAGTGCACGCGCGAGCGCGCGCCGCCGAGATCCTCGACCCGCACGGTGGCGAGGTAGTTCGTGACCGGCATCGGGTTGCCGCGCGGGATCGAGTAGCTGAAGGTGCGCGCAGCGGCGTCGATGGATTCGAGCACCTCCTCGATCGGTGCGCCGAGGCCCGGCATGTGGATGTGACGCGCCATGCCCGGGCCGTTGCCGTGCACCTCCACGCGCTCGATGCCCTGGCACCAGCCGATGTCGGCGAAATTGCCGAGGATCCCCCACACGCGATCGCCCGCGTAATCGAAGTCCCGCTCCACATGCATGTTCACGTTGCCCATCGTTCCGGCTCTCCCTCAGGGTTGTTGCAGGTATTGTTCCAGCGCGGCAAGCATACCGCGCGCGAGGTGCGCCACCTCATCGTTTCGCATGATGAACGGCGGCATCGTGTAGACCAGGCGTCCGAAGGGCCGGATCCACACCCCTTCGGCGACGAGGAGCCCGGTGATGCGCTCCATCTCGACCGGCTGCTCCATCTCGATCACGCCGATGGCGCCGAGCACGCGCACCTCGCGCACGCCCGGCAGGCGCGCGGCCGGCGCGAGCCCTTCGCGCAGCGCCGCCTCGAGCCGCGCGATCTCGCGCTTCCACGGCTGGGCCAGCAGCAGCCGCGTGCTCGCCAGCGCGACCGCGCAGGCGAGCGCGTTGCCCATGAACGTGGGCCCGTGCATCAGCGCGCCGGCCTCGCCGCTGCAGACCGTCCGGGCCACGCGCTCGCTGGCGAGCGTGGCGGCCAGCGAGAGGTAGCCGCCGGTCAGCGCCTTGCCGAGGCAGAGGATGTCGGGCGCGATGCCGGCGTGCTCGCAGGCGAACAGCCTGCCGGTGCGGCCGAAGCCGGTGGCGATCTCGTCGGCTATCAGCAGCACGCCGTGCGCGTCGCACAGCGCGCGCACCTGCCGCAGGTAGTCCGCCGAGTAGAAGTGCATGCCGCCGGCGCCCTGCACGATCGGTTCGAGGATCACCGCCGCGATCTCGTCGCGGTGCGCGACGAGCAGCGCCTCGAAGGCGGCGATGTCCGCGGCCCGCGCCGGGTTGCCGAAGCCGCAGCCGGGGCGCGGCGCGAACAGTTGCCCGGGCAGCACGCCGCGGAACAGGTGGTGCATGCCGGTGACCGGATCGCACACCGACATCGCCATGAACGTGTCGCCGTGGTAGCCGCCGGCCAGCGTCAGCAGGCGATGGCGCTCCGGGCGACCGCGGGCCTGCCAGTACTGCAGCGCGATCTTGATTGCCACCTCCACCGCGACCGAGCCGGAGTCGCAGAGGAAGACGCGCTCCAGCCTGCCCGGGGAGATCGCCGCGAGCAGCGCGCAGAGTTCCACCGCCGGCTCGTTGGTGAGCCCGCCGAACATCACGTGCGACATGCGCGCGAGCTGCGCATCGACGGCGCGGTTCAGCACCGGGTGGTTGTAGCCGTGGATCGCCGCCCACCACGACGACATGCCGTCGATCAGCTCGCGCCCGTCGGCCAGGCGCAGGCGAGTGCCCGCGGCGGAGGCGACCGGGTAGACCGTCGGCGGGTTCACGGCCGAGGCGTACGGATGCCACGCGTGGCGCCGGTCCGCGGCCAGCAGGGCGGCGATCGCGGCGGAACCGGGTTGATCCGTCACGCGCTCATTCCCGTAACAGCGGCGCGAGCACCGGCAGCACGTTGGCGAGGATCAGCGGCTGCGCCTCGCCGGTCGGGTGGACGCCGTCGGTCTGCATCAGCGCCGGGTCGGTCGCGATGCCCTCGAGCAGGAAGGGCACCAGCGCGGCGCCGGTTTCGGCCGCGAGCTCGCCGAACAGCGCGTGGAAGCCCTCGGTGTAGCGCGGGCCGTAGTTCGGCGGAATGCGCATGCCGAGCAGCAGCACGCGGGCTCCGGCGTCGCGCGCGGCGGCGATCATCGCCGCGAGATTGGCGCGCGTCACCGCGAGCGGAAAGCCGCGCAGGCCGTCGTTGCCGCCGAGCTCGAGCACGACGAGCCGGGGGCGATGCCGTTCGAGCAGCGCGGGCAGGCGCGCCTTGCCGCCCTCGGTGGTTTCGCCGCTGATGCTGGCGTTGACGACCTCGCAGCCGTCGAGCTCGGGGCGCAGCAGCTCGACCCAGCCGGCGCCGGTCGGCACGCCGAGGCCGGCGCTGATCGAGTCGCCGAGCACGAGCACGCACGCGGCATTGCCGCGCGCCGGAAGCGTGGCGAATAATGCCAGCGCCCCCAGCAACACGAGAGGTAGCAGTCGTCTGCTGATCATGGAACCACTGATAGTTGCCAGCAATGTCGGAAAGGAAGTCGTCACCGCGGAAGGCGGGCTCGGCATCTTGGAAGGGATCAGCCTCGAAATCAACCCGGGCGAGGCGGTCGCGATCGTCGGCGCCTCGGGTTCGGGCAAGTCGACGCTGCTGGGACTGCTGGCGGGGCTCGACGTGCCGAGCACGGGCAGCATCCGCGTCGGCGGCGAGGACATCACGCGGCTCGACGAGGACGCGCGCGCGCGGCTGCGCGGGCGCATGGTGGGCTTCGTGTTCCAGTCCTTCCAGCTGCTGCCGGGCCTCACCGCGGTCGAGAACGTGATGCTGCCGCTGGAGATTCGCGGCGACCGCGACGCGGCGGCGCGCGCGAGAGATTACCTCGGTCGCGTCGGGCTCGCGGAGCGGCTCGCGCACTACCCGCGGCAACTCTCCGGTGGCGAACAGCAGCGGGTCGCGATCGCGCGCGCCTTCGCCTGCGCGCCGCGGCTGCTGTTCGCCGACGAGCCGACCGGCAACCTCGACGCCGCGACCGGCGCGCGCGTGATCGACCTGATCTTCGCGCTGCAGGCGGAACAGGGCGCGACGCTGGTGCTGGTCACGCACGACGAGCGGCTCGCGGCGCGCTGCGACCGGCGCCTCACGCTGGAGGCCGGGCGCCTGCGCAGCGCCAGCGCGGAGCTCACGTGCTGAGGCTGGCGCTCAGGCTGTTCTGGCGCGACTGGCGCGGCGGCGAGCTCGGCGTGCTGCTCGCGGCGCTGGTGCTCGCCGTCGGCATCGTGACCACGCTGGGGCTGTTCATCGACCGCCTGCAGCGCGGCGTGGAACTGCGCAGCGCGACCTTCGTCGCGGGCGACCTCGTGCTGCAGTCCCCGCGCCCGGTTCCCGCCGGGTGGCTCGACGCGGCGCGCGAAGAGGGGCTGCGCCAGGCCGAGCTGCTGCGCTTCCAGACCATGGTGTTCCACGGCGATGCGATGCAGCTCGCCGCGGTGAAGGCCGTCGGCGCGCAGTACCCGCTGCTCGGGCGGATCGGCATCGGCGACGCGCCGGGCGCGGCGACGGTCGAGGTCGCGCACGGGCCGCCCGCCGGCGAGGTCTGGGTCGATGCGCGCCTGCTGCCCGCGCTCGGCGTCGCGGTCGGCGAGCGCATCGGGCTCGGCGCGACGGAACTGCGCATCGGCGCGATCCTGCAGAAGGAGCCCGACGGCGCCGGCAGCCTGGTCGCGATGGGCCCGCGGCTCATGATGAACCTCGCCGACGTCGCCGCGGCCGGCGTGGTGCAGCCGGGCAGCCGCGTGCAGTACGCCTACCTCTTCGCGGGCGAGCGCGCGCGCATCGCGGCGTGGCGCGCGCGCGTCGAGCCCGGACTGGTGCCCGGCCAGCGCTTCGTGACGGTGGAGGAGGGGCAGCCGCGCGTCTCGCGCGCACTGGAGCGGGCCGAGTCCTTCCTGCTGCTCGCCGGATCGCTCGGCGTGGTGCTCGCCGGCATCGCGCTGGCGATGGCGGCGCGCCGCTACACCGAGCGCCACGCCGACTACGTCGCGATCCTGAAGACGCTCGGCCTCGGCGGTGGCGCGATACGCCGGCTCTACGCCGCCAACCTGGTGCTGCTCGCGCTGGCCGGGATCGCGCTCGGCTGGCTCTGCGCCTGGGCGCTGCAGGCGGCGGTGTTCGCGGTGCTGGGGGACCTGGTCGGGATGGAGCTGCCGGCGGCAGGCGCGCGTGCGCTCTGGCTCGGCGCCGGCACCGGCGCGCTCAGCCTGCTCGGGCTGGTGACGCCGCCCCTGCTCGCGATGGCGGGCGCCTCGCCGCTCGGCGTGCTG
>CAYXJM010000020.1:0-14057 GCA_964465455.1 uncultured Klebsiella sp. | reverse complement strand
AGCGGCCGCTTCGCGCGATCGCGGTCGCCGCCGCAGCCGAACACGCACCACAGCCTCCCCGTGCAGTGCTGGCGCAGCGCGCGCAGGCTCTGCTCCAGCGCATCGGGCGTGTGGGCGTAGTCGACGATCACGAGCGGTCCCCTGGCGCCGGTGATGCGCTCCATGCGCCCGGCCACCGGAGACAGGCGGGCAAGGACACCGAGGGCGTCGTCGAAGGCGACGCCGTGCAGGCACAGCGCGGCGAGCGCGGCGAGCGCGTTGTACAGGTTGAAACGCCCCAGCAACGGGGTGCGCAGCGTGCCTCGCCCCCACGGGGTCTCCACGTCCGCGGCCAGCCCGTCGGCGCTGAACACCGGCTCGCCGGCGCGCACCCGCGCCGCGCGGTCGGCGACGCCGTAGCTGAGCGCGTCGACGCCCGGCGGCAGCGCCGCGAGGATGCGACGGCCGAACGGGTCGTCGCTGTTGACCACCGCGTGCGACAGCCTGTCGAAGGCGAACAGCGACTGCTTGCTCGCGCCGTAGTCCTCGAAACTGCCGTGGTAGTCGAGGTGGTCGTGCGTGAGGTTGGTGAAGATCGCCGTCTCGAAGCGCACCGCGCGCACGCGGCCCTGCTTCAGCGCGTGCGAGGACACCTCGACGGCCGCGCCGGCGGCCCCCTCGCGGCGCAGCCGCGCGAGCATCTGCTGCAGGCTGACGGCGTCGGGCGTGGTGTGCGTGGTCGCATCGAGGCGACCGGGGAATCCCCAGCCGAGCGTGCCGATCACGCCGAAACCCGTGCCGAGCAGCCCGAAGGCCTGCGCGATCAGCTGCGTGCAGGTGGTCTTGCCGTTGGTGCCGGTGACGCCGATGACCGCCATCGATTCCGACGGGTGGCCGTAGAAACGCCCCGCGATCTCGCTGACGCGCTCGCCGAGCCGGCTGACACCGATCGCTGCGGGCATTGCCGGCGCCGCGGGGGCCGCGGCCTCGTCCTGCGCGAACAGCACGACGCGTGCCCCGCGACGCGCCGCCTCGTCGACGTAGGCGCCGCCGTCGTGGCGCGCCCCGCGCAGGGCGATGAACGCGTCGCCCGCAAGCACGCGGCGGCTGTCGAGGCAGATGCCGCCCACGCGCAGCCGGCCCGACGGCGTGCCCTCGAGCTCGGGCAGCAGCTCGGCGAGCGCGCGCTCCGCGAATGCGGCCTGCGGCGCGCTGCTCATGTCGGCGCCTTCCCCTCGCCGCGGTCGGCGACGAGGATCTCGGGGAGGTTGTCGGGCGGCACGTTCATCAGCCGCAGCGCTCCGGCCACCACGCTGGAGAACACCGGTGCGGCGATCGCGCCACCGTAGTACACGCCGCCGCGCGGATCGTTGACGATCACGACGGCGACGATGCGCGGATCGCTGGCCGGCGCGAAGCCCGCGAACAACGACACGTAGCGGTTGGCCTCGTAGCCGCCGGCGCCGATGCGGTGCACCGTGCCCGTCTTGCCCGCGACGGTGTAGCCCTTGATCGCGGCCTTGACCGCGGTACCGCCCGGTTGCGTCACGGTCTTCATCATCTCGACGAGCTGCGCGACGAGCTCGGGCTTGTAGACCGGTTTCGCCTGCGGCGTCTCGCGCACGCGCAGCAGCGTCAACGGCCGCTCGACGCCGCCGGACGCGAGTATCGAATAGGTCCGCGCCAGCTGCAGCGGCGTCACCGACAGGCCATAGCCGAAGGCAAAGTTCGCGCGCGCGACGTCGCTCCACTTGCGGTAATTGGGCAGCACGCCGACGCTCTCGCCCGGGAATCCCGTGCCCACCGACTGCCCGAGCCCGGCGCGCACGAACACGTCGCGGATCGCCCCCGGGTCGAGCGAGAGCGCGATCTTCGTGGTGCCGACCTGGCTCGACTTGGTGATCACGCCTCCCAGCGACAGCAGCCCGTAGTTGTGGTGGTCGCGGAAGGTCTTGCGCCCGACGCGGATGTAGCCCGGCGAGGTCTCGATGGTCATGTCGGGGCGATACTTGCCGCTCTCGAGCGCCGCCATCATCGTGAGCGGCTTCATCGTCGAGCCCGGCTCGACGAGGTCGGTGATCGCGCGGTTGCGCAGCGCCGAGCCGACGTTGGCGCCGCGGTTGTTGGGGTTGTAGGAGGGCTGGTTCGCCATCGCGAGGATCTCGCCCGTGCGCGCGTCGAGCACCACGACGCAGCCGGATTCCGCGCTGGCGCTGTCGATCGCCTTCTTGAGCTCGCGGTGCGCGAGGTACTGGATGCGCAGGTCGAGGCTCAGGTCCAGCGCGCGCCCGGGGCGTGCCGGGCTCAGTTCCTGCACGTCGCGGATCACGTGGCCGTAGAGGTCCTTGATCACCTGCTTCGATCCCGGCACGCCCGTCAGCCACTCGTCGTAGGCGAGCTCGATGCCTTCCTGGCCGCGGTCGTCGACGTTGGTGAACCCCACGACGTGCGCCGCGGTCTGGCCGGCCGGATAGAAACGCTGGTATTCGCGGCGCGAATACACGCCGGGAAGGCCGAGCGCCATCACGCGCGCGGCATCGCCCGGCGTCATGCGCCGGCGCAGGTAGACGAACTCGCGCGTGGCGACGCTGCCGATGCGCCGCTCGAGCTCGTCGGGCGCCACCCCGAGCGCGCCGGCGAGCGGCCGCCAGTCGTCCATCTTCTCCACCAGCTGTTTCGGATTGGCCCAGAGCGTCTGCACCGGCGTGCTGATCGCCAGCGGTTCGCCGTTGCGGTCGGAAATGATGCCGCGGTGCGCCGGGATCGGCTCGACGCGCAGGGAGCGCGCATCGCCCTGGCTCTGCAGGAAGCGGTAGCCGCGCTCGGTGTCGAGTACCTGCAGCGACACCAGGCGCCACACGAGCAGCAGCAGCAGGCAACCGAGGCCGACGGCCACCGTCCTGATGCGCCATTCGGCGATGGCTGCCGCGGGGCGCGGTCTCATTCGTCCACCAGCACGCGCAGTTCCCCCTCGACCGGAGCCATCTGCAGCTCGCTGCGCGCCATCGCCTCGACCCGCGCATGCGAGGACAGCGTGCCGCGCTCGACCAGCAGCTGGCGCCACTCGATCTGGATCTCGTTCTCGTCGCGGCGTGCCTGTTCGAGCTGGCGGAACAGCTCGCGCGACTCGTGGGCGGCGTAGATCACGCCGAACGACGACAGCACCGACAGCACCAGCAGCACGGCGGCGAGCAGCGGCCAGCGATCGGGCGCGGCGTTCTCCCTGGCCGGCTCTTCAGCGGACATGGGCGTCCTCCCCGGCCACGGCCAGCTTCTCGGCCGCGCGCAGCACGGCACTGCGCGCACGCGGGTTGCTCTCGAGCTCACCGGCGCCCGGCCGCAGCGCCTTGCCGAGCCGCCTGAGCTGCGGCTGCATCTGCGCCGGGAGACCGGGCTGCTGCGCCGCGCGCGAGTGATCGCGCATGAACCGCTTCACGATGCGGTCCTCGAGCGAATGGAAGCTGATCACCACCAGCCGGCCGCCGGGCAGGAGCGCCTCCAGCGCCTGGCGCAGCACGCTGGCCAGGGCGTCCAGCTCGCCGTTGATGAAGATGCGGATCGCCTGGAACGCGCGGGTCGCGGGGTGCTTGCCCTTTTCCCACGCCGGGTTCGCCGCGGCGACGATCTGCGCGAGGCGCGCCGTGGTCGCAATGGGCTCGACGGCGCGCTCGCGCACGATCGCCGCGGCCATGCGGCGTGCGAAACGCTCCTCGCCGAAGTCGCGCAGCACCTGCGCGATGTCCTCGGCCCGGGCGCGCGCGAGCCACTGCGCGGCGCTGATGCCGCGACCGGGATTCATGCGCATGTCCAGCGGCCCGTCGTGGAGGAAACTGAAGCCCCGGGCGGGATCGTCGAGTTGCGGCGAGGAGACGCCCAGGTCGAGCAGCACGCCGTGCACGCGCCGCGTCATGCCGTGGCGATCCAGCAACGCGCCGAGCTCGTCGAATGAGGCGTGCTCGATGCGCAGGCGCGGATCGCCGGCGAACTGGCTGCGGCCGGCGGCTATCGCTTCGGGATCGTGGTCGATGGCGAGCAGCCTGGCGGAGGGGGCGAGCCGGCCCAGTATCGCGCGGGTGTGTCCGCCGCGACCGAAGGTGCCGTCTACATAGCTGCCAGCGGGATCTGTCACCAGAAAATCCACCGCCTCCTGCAACATTACAGGTGTATGCATTGCGCTGCGCCCGCCCGGTCCGTGGTTTACAAGGAAAGCCGCAGCATCTCGTCGGGGACCGCACCCTCGACGCTCGCCATCTGCAGCCACTTGTCGCGCTCAGCCAGCCACGTGTCCTCGTCCCACAACTCCATCTTGTTGCCCTGGCCCACCAGCACGGCCTTCTTGTCCAGCCCGGCGTATTCGCGCAGTGCCGGCGGCACCAGCACGCGCCCGCTGCCGTCGCACTCGAGATCGCTGGCGTAGCCGATCACGAGGCGCTGGAAGCGGCGCACCACGGGATTGAGCGTCGGCAGGGCCTGGATCTCGCGCTCCAGGTCCTCCCAGGTCGGCAGGGGGTAAACGAGCAGGCACTTGCTCTGGGTGTCGATGGTGGCCACGAGCTGGCCGGCGCACAGCGCCTGCAGGCGATCGCGATGGCGCGCCGGCATGGCCATGCGCCCCTTCGGATCGATGCTCAGATGGTGGACACCTCGGAACACGGTCAGTTGTTATCCACTTTTTGCCCCAGGAACGCCCATACTCGCCACTTTTACCCACTTTCCCCCACTTTTCGACACTATATGGACGCGCGACTTCGGGTGTCAAGGACGCAAAAGCCGTCGAACAGAGAAATTTTCTGTTTAAAAACGGATAGTTAGGTGAGTCGATCGGAGGCGGATCCAGGCTGTCGCGGAGCTTGCCGACAGATAACATGCCATTGCGCAAGCAACTTAAAGTAATGTCTCACGAGTGAGAATATTTTGTGCTTGTTCTGCGTTTCTTATATACGAACAGGAATAAGAAGAAGTTGCAGAGCCGGCCTGTAAGCCGGGTTCTGTCGAGGACAGTCATTCATCTGGGACGCCCGTCACCGCGCGCCTCTAGCGACCTACCCGAACCCCGTGCGGGCCACACTGATGGGTTCCTATTTGGTCTTGCTCCGGGTGGGGTTTACCGTGCCACGCCTGTTACCAGCCGCGCGGTGCGCTCTTACCGCACCCTTTCACCCTTACCTGCCGGACGCATCCGGGGATGCGGCCGACATCGGCGGTTTGCTTTCTGTTGCACTTTCCGTGGGCTCGCGCCCCCCAGGCGTTACCTGGCACCATGCCCTGTGGAGCCCGGACTTTCCTCCCGGTCGCTCACCGCAGCGAGGCGGCGCATTGGCGCGGCATCGCTGGGGAGAGCGACCGAGCGACTGCCCGGCCGACTCTGCGCGGCGGAGTATATCACCCCGGAGCGTCGCCGGGCCGCAGGGCGAGCGCGGTGCGGTAGACCTCGTTGCGCGGACGCCCGCTGATCTCGACCGCGCAGGCCACGGCCTCGCTGAGCGGCAGGCGCTTCAGCAGGGCCTCGAGCAGCACGCCGGTGCGGATCGCGGTTTCGTCCGCAACCACGGCCTCGGCGCCCGCGAGCACCAGCACGATCTCGCCGAGTTGCTGCTCCGGATCGGCCTCCACGCGCCCAAGCACCTCCCCGAGCGTCCCGGTCAGCAGCGTCTCGTGGACCTTGGTCAGCTCGCGCGCCAGCGCACAGCGGCGGCCGGCGCCCAGCACGTTCGCCATGTCGCGCAGCGTATCGAGCACGCGTCGCGGCGATTCGTAGAAGATCAGCGTGCGCGTCTCCGTTCCCAGCTCCGCGAGCCGGCTCTCGCGCGCCGACTGGCGCGCCGGCAGGAAGCCCTCGAAGACGAAGCGGTCCGACGGCAGGCCCGCGACGCTCAGCGCCGCCACGGCAGCGCAGGGACCGGGCACCGCCACGACGCGGATGCCGGCCGCGAGCGCGTCGTGCACCAGGCGGTAGCCCGGATCGGAAATCAGCGGCGTGCCGGCGTCGGAGACCAGCGCCACCGCGCTGCCGTCGCGCAGCAGCTGCAGCACGTGCCCCTGCCGGCGTGCGTCGCTGTGGTCGTGATAAGCCACCACCGGGCGCGAGATGCCGAGGTGGCTCAGCAGCTGACGGCAACGCCGGGTATCCTCGGCGGCGATCACGTCGACGCCCGCGAGCACTTCCGCCGCGCGATGGGAAAGATCGCCGAGATTCCCGATCGGGGTGGCAACAACGAACAGCACGGCGGCTCTCTCCACGGCGGCATCCGGCGCCCCTGCCGGCGCCAGCGCCGGCAGGGGCGCCGGCGCATCGGTTTGCGCTAGTATACCGGCATGAACAAGGGCCCCGTCCGTACGCTGTTTTTCGCCGCGCTGCTGCTTGCCGCGGGCTGTTCCGAGCAGCCCGAAAAGCCGCCCTCGGCGCAGCTGCCGCGGCCGGAGACCCCCCTGGCCCCGCCGGGCGAAACCGCGGACGAGGTGGAGCGGCTGCTCGCGCTCGCCGCCGGCAGCGAGGGCGCTGCCGCGAACGAGGCGCGTCTGGACGCGGCCGCCGAACTCGTGCGACGCGGCGATCGTGCGCGCGCGGCGGCGCTGCTCGACGAACTCGAGGGGGCAAGCCTCGCCAGCGCGCAATGGGTCCGGCATTCGCTGCTGCGGGCGCGCCTCGAGCTGGAGGCAGGCGACGCGGCGGCAGCGCTGGCGCGCCTCGACAACCCCGCGCTGCAGGCCGAGGGCGCCGCCGCGGGGCGGACCCTGCAGGTCGAGCTCGCGCTCGCGCGCGGCGACGCGCTCGCCGCGCTCGAGCGGTACCTCGAAAGCGCGCGGGAGCGCGTGCGGGTGCAGCCGCTGCTCGGCGACGAGACGGCGCGCCACGAGAACACGCGGGCGATCCTCGCGGCGCTGGCCGGCGCGGACATGGCGGCGCTGGAACGCGAGATCGGCGTCGCGGCGAGCGACGACTGGCGCGGCTGGCTGGAACTCGCGGCGCTCGTGCGCGACCTGCGTCGCGGCCCCGACGAGCAGCTCGCCGCGCTCGCGCGCTGGGAGCAGCGCTACGCGCTGATCGCGCCGCTGCAGCCGGCGCTGCGGGACATCCTGCCCGCCGTACGCGAGCGCATACGCCAGCCGACCCGCGTCGCGCTGCTGCTGCCGCTCGGGGGCCGCGCCGCCTCCGGGGCGACGGCGGTGCTGAACGGCTACCTGGCCGAACACATGCGCCAGCTCGGCGCGGGCGAACAGCCGCCGCCGGTCGCGGTGGTCGACACAACGGCCGCCCCCGGCGGCTTCGCGGGGGCCTACGCCGCGGCCGTGGCGGACGGCGCCGGCATGGTGATCGGTCCACTGTTGAAGGAAGATCTCGCGGCCTTCGGACCCGCGCTGCAGCCCTCCGTCACCACGCTCGCGCTCAACTTCGACGACAGGGCGGACAGCAGCGCCGGGGGGCTGTACGCATTCGGGCTCGACGCGGCCGACGAGGTGGCGCAGCTCGCGGCCGCGGCGCGCACGCGCGGGTTCGCGCACGCGATCGTGGTCGCCGACGCCTCGGATGCCGCGCACCGCCAGGCGAAGGAATTCGAACGGCTGTGGAACCGCGACGGCACGCGCGTGCTGGACACCCTGTATCTGGCGGACATCAACGAATTCCGCCGCCGCTTCGAGCAGGCCCTGCTGTTCGAGCAGAGCCGCCAGCGCGGCGTGGCGCTGTCGCGGCTGCTGGGCGTGGATCTCGTCGCCGAGCCGCGCCGGCGCCAGGATCTCGACCTGATCGTGATGCTCGCCGACCCCGTCGCCGCACGTTCGATCCGCCCGCTGCTGTCGTTCCTGTACGCCGGCGACCTGCCGGTGTGGTCCACCAGCCAGGCCAGCGCCGCGCGGCCTGATCAGCGCAACGACCGCGACCTCGAGGACGTGCGCTTCCTCGACCTGCCGTGGTTCTCCGGCGCGGAACGCCCGCTGCGCGAAACGCTGCGCCGCAGCGTGCCGGCCGGCGGCCTGCAGCGCCTCGCCGCGCTGGGCGCGGACGCTTGCCGGCTGCAGTCGCGGCTCGGCCTGTTCGACTGGATGCACGACGCCGGCCTGAGCGGCGCCACCGGCGAGCTGGTGGCGGACGGTTCGCAGCGCCTGCACCGCCGGTCGCAGTGGTACGTCTTCGGCAACGGCCTCGCCGCCCCGGAACAGCAGCGTGCGGCGCTGCTCGCCGCCTCCCCCAGCAGTCAATCCACGGAAGGAGAGACGCCATGGACCGAACCCCGCGCAACACCCCTGCCGCCGCCGGACGCGCCGCCGAAGACCGGGCCCTGAAAGAGCTCAGCGCGGCGGGACTGCGCCTCGTCGCGCGCAACTTCCGCTGCCGTCTCGGCGAGATCGACCTCGTCATGCGCGAAGGCGACACCCTGGTGTTCGTCGAGGTCCGGCAACGGCGGAGCGCGCGTTTCGGCGATGCCGCCGAGAGCGTGACCGCCGCCAAGCAGCGCAAGCTGCAGGCCGCGGCGGCGATGTTCGTGGCGTGGCACCCGGCCTGGCGCGACATGCCGATGCGTTTCGATCTCTTCGCGCTGGACGGAGACGCCGACGGCGCGTACCGTGCGCCCGGCGTAAAATGGCTGCGCGGCATCAGCGGTTGAAGGCAGGAGGGCGATTGGCGATGGATCAGCTCGATGAGCCCCTGCAGGCGCTGTTCGCCAGCCACGTCGATACGGTGTACCGCGCGCTCGACGTGATGTACCCGGAGATCCACCGCGCCGTCGAACTGCTGGGCGACAGCCTCCTCGCCGACCGCCGCGTCCTCGTCTGCGGCAGCGGCATCGGCACCGCGCTGGGCCAGGCGTTCTGCACCTGCCTGCTGAATCGCGCCCAGATCGACCGGCCGGGGCTGCCGGTGATCGCCATCGGCAGCGACCCGGCCACCATCGCCGCCGTCGCCGAGAGCTACGGGGCCAGCGAAGTGCATTCGCGCCAGATCCGCGCCCTCGGGCAGGCGGGCGACGCCCTGGTGCTGATCGCCGGATCGCCCGGCGGCGCGGGGCTGGGACCGGCGGTGCGCGCGGCCCACGCGCGCGAGATGCGCATCGTCGCGCTGACCGCAGGGGAAGGCGGCGAACCGGCTGCGGCGCTGGGACCGGCGGACATCGAGCTGCGCGTGCCCTCGGACGATCCCTACCGCGTCAGCGAGTGCCAGTTGCTGCTGCTGAACGCCTTGAGCGCGCTGATCGAGCTGCGCCTGTTCGGCGAAGTGTGAGCGCCTACTTCACGACGCGCAGCGAGGGCCGCGTGCCGCTGCGGGGCTCGTCATCCGGCGGCGTGGGCGCCTGCTCGGGCTCGAACACCATGCCCTGGCCGTTTTCGCGCGCGTAGATTCCCAGCACCGCGCCGATCGGCACGAACACGTCGGTCGCCACGCCACCGAAGCGCCCGCGGAAGCGGATCTCGTCGTTGGACATGTCGATCCCGGCCACCGCGCCCGGCGCGACGTTCAGCACGATCTGGCCGTTCTTCACGTACTGCTGCGGCACGTCGACACCCGCCACGGTGGCATCCACCAGCAGGTAGGGGGTGCAACCGTTGTCGAGAATCCACTCGTAGAGCGCGCGGACCAGGTAGGGTCTACTCGATTTCATGCTCATGTCATGGCGCCTGTCGCCGCCCGCGCGGGCGGATCAACGTCGGCGTATCTCCTTTTCGGCCCCGGAAAGGCTCGCGCGGAAGGCGTCGCGCGCGAACATCCGGGTCATGTAATCGTGCAACGGCCGGGTCTGGCGCGTCTCGGGCAGTTCGACGCCCAGGGCGGGCAGCCGCCAGAATATGGCGGAAAGGCAGCAATCGGCCAGCGAGAACTCCTCGCTCAGGAAGAACGGCTTGTCCGCGAAGACCGGCGCCACCGCGATCAGCTCGTCGCGGAGCTCGCGCCGTGCCGTCGCCGCCTCCTGCGCCGTGCCCGCCGGATTCGCCATCGCGTCGATGCGCGTGCACCAGTCGCGTTCGATGCGGAACATGAGCTGGCGGCACTCGCCGCGCGCGACCGGATAGACCGGCAGCAGCGGCGGATGCGGGAAGCGCTCGTCCAGGTACTCCATCATGATCCCGGGGTGGTAGAGCACCAGTTCGCGATCGACCAGCGTCGGGAGGCTGCTGTAGGGGTTGATCTCCGCGAGTGCCGGCGGATAGTCGCGCGCGTCGACATCGATCACGTTGGCGGTGATGCCCTTCTCCGCCAGCACGATGCGTACGCGGTGGCTGTAATGGCAGCGCGCGTCGGAGAACAGGGTCATCGCCGTGCGCCGGGCGAGCAATGACCTGATGTCTCCGCCGGGGCGCATGGGAGAGTGATCGCCGCCGTCCTGCGAACGGCGGCGCAGCGGGCTCAGTGGACGTCTTTCCAGTATTCGCGGTTCAGCAGGTACGCGAACACTCCGAAGAAGGCCAGGAACAGCAGGACGTAGACGCCGATGCGCTTGCGCTCCAGCGCCATCGGCTCGGCCACGTACGCGAGGAAGCTCGCCAGGTCCGCCACCGCGGCGTCGAACTCCTCCGGCGTCATGCTGCCCGCCTGCGTGATCTTGAATCGGCCGCAGGGGTTCTCGAGCAGGTCCTCGCCGGTGAGCGGATCACGCTTGATGCCGCCGTTGGCCGCCAGTACCGGACCGGGCGCGCACTCCGGCAGGCCCTGCAGTTCGACCAGCGCGTGCGGCATCGCCACGTCCGGGAACACGCGGTTGTTCACGCCCCAGGGACGCGCCGGCGAATCGTCGCGGTAGAAATTGCGCAGGTACGTGTAGATGTACTCCGGCGAGCGCGCGCGGGAGATCAGCGTCAGATCGGGCGGCGGCGCGCCGAACCACTTCTTGGCGAGCGGTACGGGCATCGCATTCTGCATCAGGTCGCCGATCTTCGTCTGGTCGAAGATCAGGTTCTGCTCGGCCAGCGGCAGCGGAATGCCCAGATCGGTGGCCGTACGCTCATAGCGCGCGTACTTGAGCGAGTGGCAACCCATGCAGTAGTTCATGTAGTACTTCGCGCCGCGTTGCAGCGAGGCCTTGTCGTGCAGGGCCGGCTCGAATTCGTCGCAGGGGATCGTGCCGCACTCGAACGTCGCTTCGGCACCGACCGCCTTGAGCGGCAGGAAGGCCATCAGCCCAACCAGTGCGATCGCGGCGAGGAACTTCCACGGCCCGATGCCGCCGTCCATCGTGACGCGCGCCGGCTCCGGCTTCGTCTTCTCGATCGAGGTGTAGACCGGCATCAGCAGGAAGAACGCGAAGTACAGCACCGTGCAGATCTGCGCCAGCAGGGTGCGCTCCGGGGTCGGGGCCTTGACGCCCAGTACGCCCAGGATGATGAACGATGCGGCGAACACGATGATCGCGATGCGGCTCAGAGCCCCCTTGTAGCGGATCGACTTGACCGGACTGCGGTCGAGCCAGGGCAGCACGAACATGATCGCGATGGCGGCCGCCATGACCATGAAGCCGCCGAACTTGTCCGGTACCGCGCGCAGCATCGAGTAGAACGGCGTGTAGTACCAGACCGGCGCGATGTGCAACGGGGTTTTCAGCGAGTTGGCTTCCTCGAAGTTGGCGTGCTCGAGGAAGTAGCCTCCCATCTCCGGCATGAAGAAGATGATCGAGCAGAACACCACGAGGAACACCGCGATGCCGACGAGGTCGTGCACCGTGTAGTACGGGTGGAAGGCGATGCCGTCGAGCGGGACGCCGTTCGCATCCTTCTTCTTCTTGATCTCGACGCCGTCGGGGTTGTTGGAGCCCACCTCGTGCAGGGCCAGGATGTGCATCAGCACCAGCGCGAGCAGGATGATGGGCACCGCGACGACGTGCAGCGCGAAGAAGCGGTTCAGCGTGATGCCCGAGATCAGGTAGTCACCGCGGATCCACTGCACGATGTCGGCGCCGACCACGGGGATCGCGCCGAACAGGGAGATGATCACCTGCGCGCCCCAGTAGGACATCTGGCCCCAGGGCAGCACGTAGCCGAGGAAGCCCTCGGCCATCAGCATCAGGTAGATGGCCATGCCGAAGATCCACACGAGCTCGCGCGGCTTGCGATAGGAGCCGTAGAGGAGTCCGCGGAACATGTGCAGGTACACGACGGCGAAGAAGGCCGAAGCCCCCGTGGAGTGCATGTAGCGGATCAGCCATCCGTACTCGACGTCGCGCATGATGTACTCGACGGAGGCGAAGGCGCGCTCCGCCGAGGGCTCGAAGCTCATCGTCAGCCAGACCCCGGTCAGCAGCTGGTTGACCAGCACCAGCAGCGACAGCACACCGAAGAAGAACCACAGGTTGAAGTTCTTGGGCGCGTAGTACTTGCCCATGTGGGTGTCCCACGCGCGCATGATCGGAAGACGCGCATCGACCCAGTCCCGCAGACCAATCAGCCAGTTCATTACGCGGTCTCCTGATCAACGCCGATTACCAGAACCTTGTCGCCCTCGTACTTGTGCGGCGGCACCTCGAGATTGAGCGGTGCCGGCACGCCCTGGAACACGCGCCCCGCGAGATCGAACTTCGATCCATGGCAGGGGCAGAAGAAGCCGCCCAGCCACTGGTCGCCGCCGAGATCGGCCGCGCCGACGTCAGGGCGATACTTCGGCGCACAGCCGAGATGGGTGCACAGACCGAGCAGCACCAGGTACTCCGGCTTGATCGAGCGCTGGACCGGGTCGACGTAACCCGGCTGCACCGACTCCTTCGACTCGGGATCGCGCAGGATGGCGGCGTCCTTCGCCAGCGAATCCAGCGCTTCCTGCGTGCGTCGCACCACGTAGACCGGCTTGCCGCGCCACTCCACCACGACCATCTGGCCGGGCTCGAGCTTGCTGATGTCCGCCTTGACCGGCGCCCCGGCCGCCTTGGCCTTCGCGCTCGGGTTCCAGGAAGCCACGAACGGCACGGCTACGCCGACGACGCCAGCCGCACCTACGACCGAGGTGGCGGCGGTCAGGAACTGCCGCCTCCCCTTGTTAACGCCTTGATTGCTCACGAGGGAGATTCTCCAATCCTGGATGGACGCGACACCGCGCAACCCGGTGAAATTAGCGGCCGGAATGCTAAAGAAATTCCCTCTCCGTGACAAGGAATTTGGGGATATTGCGCCGTACTCGCCGGGGGTGCGGAGACGCCGGGGCCACGGACACGCCGCAAACAAAACGCCCGGGCCATTCCTGGCCCGGGCGTTCCGGTTGCCGCACGCCCCCGCATTGGGGGGATCGGCACGAAGCGCGATGCGATCAGCGCTTCGAGTATTGCGGACGCTTGCGCGCCTTGCGCAGGCCGACCTTCTTGCGCTCGACCTCGCGCGCGTCGCGGGTCACGTAACCCTCCTTGCGCAGCGTGGACTTCAGCGTCTCGTCGTACTCGATCAGTGCGCGCGTGATGCCATGACGGATCGCGCCCGCCTGGCCGAAACTGCCGCCGCCCGCAACCGAGACCTGGACGTCGAACTTCTCGCCCATCCCGACCAGCTCGAGCGGCTGGCGCACGATCATGCGCGCCACCTGGCGCCCGAAATACTGCTCCAGCGGGCGGTCATTGATCGAGATGACACCCCGACCCTGTCTCAGGAAGACTCGGGCAGTGGCGGTCTTGCGTCGTCCGGTTCCGTAATACTGCGTAGCGGCCATGTGTGTTTTCCAGTCAGAGCTCCAGTGCTTTCGGTTGCTGCGCCGCGTGCGGGTGTTCGCTGCCAGAGTACACCTTCAGCTTGCGCGCCATGGCCCGGCCGAGCGGATTCTTCGGGAGCATGCCCTTGACCGCCATCTCGATTGCCTGCTCGGGCGCTTTCTCGATCAGCTTCTCGAAGCTGATCGACTTCAGACCACCGGGATAGCCCGTGTGGTGGTGATAGATCTTGGCTTTCGCCTTGTTGCCGGTCACCTGCACCTTCTCGGCGTTCACCACGACGATGAAGTCGCCGGTGTCCGCGTGGGGGGTGAACTCGGGCTTGTGCTTGCCGCGCAGGCGCGACGCAATGGCACTGGCCATGCGGCCGAGCGTCTGCCCGCTGGCGTCGACTACGTACCAGGACTGCTCAACGCTGCCGGGTTTGGCGGAAATTGTCTTCATCTGCTCGCCTCAACGGGA
>CAYXJM010000019.1:13530-14826 GCA_964465455.1 uncultured Klebsiella sp. | reverse complement strand
GCGGCCTGCACCACTTCCAGCGGGTAGGTGGCGGCCATCAGGACCTGCGACAGCAACTGGTCCGGGTAGAGCGCGATCGGCGCCAGCATCTGGTCGAGTTCCGCCTGCGAGAACAGCGCCGTTTCGGTGCGCGGCTGCTGGGCGCAGGCCGGCAACGCCAGCAGGCACAGGGACAGCAGGAAACCGAGCAGGTTTTTCATCGTGCAGATCCGGGTTGGACTCGGGGCATACAACGCGCGGGCGGCCGTTCCGTTGACGGCCGCCCGCGCACCGGACTCAGCGGCGCGGTTCCCAGACCACGGGCTGGCGCAGCGGCGTGCTTTCGAGCAGCGGCGCGTAGCGGGCCTCGATGCGATCGCGCTTGAGCTTCAGGGTCGGGGTCAGCAGCTCGTTCTCGATGCTCCACGGTTCGGCGCAGACGACGATGTGGTCCAGCGTCTCGTGGCTCTCGAGCTGCGCGTTGACCTGCTCGAGCAGGCTTTCGAGCTCGCGCGCCAGCACCGCCTCTTCGCGCGCCTCGCCTTCGGCGAGCACCGCGAGCGCCACCGGCTGCTTGCGGCCGCTGCCCATCACGCAGACCTGCTCGATGACCGGGTTCGCGGCGAGCAGGCTCTCGATGGGGACGGGCGAGACGTACTTGCCCTTGCCCGTCTTGAACTGCTCCTTCACGCGGCCGACGATGCGGAAGGCGCCGTCGGGGCGTCGCTCGCCGATGTCGCCGGTCAGCAGCCAGCCGTCGCGGAAGGTCGCCGCCGTGGCCTCGGAGTTGCGGTAGTACTCGCGGAACACCGCGTCGCCGCGCACGAGGATCTCGCCTTCCGGCGAGAGCGCCATTTCCACGCAGTCGAGCGGCTGGCCGATGGTCCCCAGCCATTCCGGCCGGTACGGGTAATTGCTGCACGACAGTCCCGTGGTCTCGGTCATGCCCCAGCCTTCGCTGATCGGGATGCCGAGGCGCGCGAACCAGGCCAGCGTCGCCGGCGCGATCGGGGCGGTGCCCGAGCCGAACAGGCGCGCGCAGTCGAGGCCCATGGCCTTGCGGATGCGCCGCGCCACCAGGCGCCCGAGCAGCGGCACGGCGAGCAGGCGCTGCAGCCGCGCATCGGGCATGCGGCGCAGGATCTGCGACTGGAACCGCGTCCACAGCCGCGGCACCGACATGAAGGCCGTCGGCCGCGCGTGGCGCAGGTCCTCGGCGAAGGTGTCCAGCGACTCGACGAAATAGACCTCGACGTCGAGCCCGAGCGAGAGCTGCTCCACCACCGCGCGCTCGGCGATGTGCGCGAGCGGCAGGTA
>CAYXJM010000019.1:7355-13430 GCA_964465455.1 uncultured Klebsiella sp. | reverse complement strand
GCGTCGAGCTTGCCGAGGAAGATCGCGCGCGCCTCGCTGTGCTCGAGCACGTAGCGGATGGTCGCGGCCGAGGCCGTGGGGTAGATCGGCACGCTGACCAGCCCGGCCATCATGATCGCGAGATCCGCGATGAACCATTCGGCGCAGTTCTTCGACAGGATCGCGACGCGGTCGCCTGCGGTGCAGCCCTGCGCGAGCAGGCCGCTCGCCACGCGCCGTGCCTGCGCGTCGACCTCGCGCCACGTGAAGGTGCGCCACACCCGGTCCACCGGCTGGTGCAGGTAGGGCCGGTCCGGATGGCGCGCGACGTGGTCCGCGAGCAGATCGAGTGGGTAAGCGTACACTTTCACGGGGGGCCTCCGAGGCTGGCGCGGGACGCAGTGGAGTCCACGAGATAATCCCTCCGTCCCCTTTGTTGTGATGGATCGACAGTAGCGGGTCGGGGGCGGCGTGAAAAGGGTGGGGTGGCGGCTGTGAGTGCGCGGGGTTGTCGGCTAGACTCCGGGCACCGCCACAGGACAAGGGAGAATCGCGCCGTGCCACCCCGTTTCCGCACCGCCATCACGCTTCCGGGCATGAGCAGCAACGTGGCCGACACGCTCGCGCTCGCGCGCCGCGCCGAGAGCGCGGGCTACGACGACCTCTGGCTCGCGGATGCCGGCGGCATGGATGCGCTGACGCTGGCGGCGCTGGTCGCGCAGAACACCACGCGCGCGCGCATCGGCATCGCGGTGGTACCGGCCTACACGCGCACGCCCGCGGTGCTCGCGAGCACCGCGGCGACGATCGCGCAGGTCGCGCCGGAGCGCTTCGTGCTGGGGCTCGGTACCTCGAGCCACGCGATCATCGAAGGCTGGCACGGCCTGCGGCTGGAGAAACCGCTCGCGCGCATGCGCGAGACCGTGCAGCTGCTGCGCGGGATGCTGGCGGGCGAGAAGACCCGCTTCAGCGGCGAGACCCTGAAGAGCCACGGCTACCGGCAGGAGGCGGTGCCGGGCGGGCTGCCGATCTACCTCGCGGCGCTGCGCCCGCGCATGATCGAGCTCGCGGCGGAGCTCGGCGACGGCGTGATCCTGAACCTGTTCCCGCGCCAGGCGCTGCCGCGCATCGTCGAGCACGCGGCGCGCGGCGCGGTGCGTGCGGGCAAGGATCCCGCGGAGGTCGAGCTCGTCTGCCGCCACCAGATCGCGGTCACCGACGACCCGGCGGCGACGCGCAAGCTGTTCCGCATGGTGTTCGCCTCGTACTACGCCACGCCGGTGTACAACGAGTTCCTCGCGTGGTGCGGGTACGAGCACGCCGCGCGCGAGATCCGCGAGGGCTGGGCCGCGGGCGACCGCGAGCGCACCGCGGCGGCGATCGGCGACGAGCTGGTCGACGCGATCGCGATCATCGGCACGCGCGAGGAGTGCCAGCAGCGCGTGCTCGAGTACGCGCGCGGCGGCATCCACACGCACGTGGTGTCGTGCCTCGGCTTCGAGCCGGGAGTGGTGGACGCGACCTACCGTGCCTTCGCCCCGGAGCACTTCGGCTTCCACGGCGCCTGAGCGACGCCGCCCGGGGAATCCCGCCGGCGAAACGCGGCGCCGGCGATTCGCCGCTCCGGCGCACCACGCGCATCGGGTATCACCCGGCGGCTGCGTCCTCGAGGCCCGTCACGGCCCCGCGCGCCCCGCGTCGGCGGCGTGCGCGGCCAGCTCGCGCTCGAGCCGCTGCCCGGTGGCGCCCGGCAGCGGCGCGCGCGCGGTCAGCCAGTGGTACATCAGCGGCACGACCACCAGGCTGAGCACCGTGGAGACCAGCACGCCGGCGATCACCACCACGCCGATCACGAAGCGCGTCTCCGCGCCCGCGCCGGCCGAGAGCACCAGCGGCACCGCGCCCATGACGGTGGTGATCGAGGTCATGATGATCGGGCGCAGGCGCAGGGACGCGGCCTGCAGCAGCGCCTCTTCGCGCCCGAGACCCTCGCCGCGCAGCTGGTTCGCGAACTCGACGATCAGGATGCCGTTCTTCGCCGCGAGCCCGACCAGCATGATGACGGCGATCTGGCTGTAGATGTTCAGCGTCTGCCCCGCGAGCCACAGGCCGATCAGGGCGCCCACCACCGCGAGCGGCACCGTCAGCATGATCACCAGCGGGTGCAGGAAGCTCTCGAACTGCGCCGCCAGCACCAGGTACACCACCAGCAGCGAGAGCAGGAACATCAGGTAGATCGAGCGCCCCGATTCGCGCAGGTCCCGCGACTCGCCCTTGAGGTCGGTGGTGGCGCGCGAAGGCAGCACCTCGCGCGCGGTGGCCTCCATGAAGGCGATCGCCTCGCCGAGCGAGTAGCCGCCGGCGAGGTTCGCCTCGATCGTGATCGCGCGCGTGCGGTTGTAGCGGTTGAGGCTGCCGGCGTCGGCGAACTCCCCGATGCGCACCAGGCTCGCGAGCGGCACCAGCGCGCCGCTCGACTGCGAGCGCACGTAGATGTTCGAGATGTCGCCGCTGCTGCGCTTGCTGTCCTCGAGTCCCTCGACGATCACGTCGTACTCCTCGCCGTTCATCAGCAGCTTGGTGACGCGGCGCGAGCCGAGCAGCGTCTCGAGCGTGCGGCCGATGCTCTCGACGCTGACGCCGAGGTCGCCCGCGCGCAGCCGGTCGACCTCCACGCGCAGCTGCGGCTTCGTCTCCTTGTAGTCGTGGTCGACCGCCGTCAGCCCGGGATTCGCCGCGATGCGCTCGAGCATCAGGTCGCGCCAGCGCGCGAGCTCCTCGAAGGTGCCGCCGCCGATCACGAACTGCAGCGGCTTCTCGAGGCGCCCGCCGAGGCCCTGCGGCATCGTCGGGAACACCTGCACGCCCGGCACGTCGGCGATGCGGCGGTTCAGCTCCGCGATGGTCTCCCACGCCGGGCGCCGCCCCGTGTCCCAGTGCGGGAGGTTGATGATCCCCATCGCCTGGTTGTAGGCCTCGGTGCGCGAGAAGCCGGCCGGCGCGCGCAGCAGCATGCGCGAGATCTCGCCGCTCTCCACCAGCGGCATCAGGCGCTGCTCGATCGCGTCGACGTGGCGCTGCGTGTACTCGAACGAGGAGCCCTCGGGCGCGGTGATGAACATGAAGAAGGAGCCGCGGTCCTCGCGCGGGGCGAACTCGCTGGGGATCGCGCGGAACAGCTGCCAGGCGCCGGCCAGCACGATCGCGATCAGCGCCAGCGCGATCCACGGATGGTGCAGGACGCCCGCGAGCGCGTCGCGGTAGGCCGTCTGCGCGCGCAGGAACGCCGTGCCCGCGCCGTGCTCGCGCGTGCCGGGGCGCAGCATGATCGAGCACATCGCCGGCGAGAGCGTCAGCGCCACCAGCGCCGAGAACAGCACCGCGGCCGCCATCGCGACGGCGAACTCGCCGAACAGCCTCCCGATGTCGTCCTGCAGGAACGTGATCGGGACGAACACCGACACCAGCACCAGCGTGGTCGCCACCACCGCGAAACCGACCTGCCGCGTGCCGCGCCACGCCGCGACCAGCGGCGTCTCGCCGGCGCGGATGCGGCGATGGACGTTCTCCAGCACCACGATGGCGTCGTCGACCACGAGCCCGATCGCGAGCACCAGCGCGAGCAGCGTGAGCAGGTTGATCGAATAGCCGAAGAAGTAGAGCACGATGAAGGTCGCGACCAGCGAGACGGGCAGCGTCGCCGCCGGGATCAGCATCGCGCGCGCGTCGCCGAGGAAGAACCAGATCACCGCCATCACCAGCACCGCGGCGATGAACAGCGTGAGGTAGACCTCGTGGATCGCGCTCTCGATGAACACCGAGGAGTCGAAGCTCTGCTTCAGCTCCATCCCTGCCGGCAGCGAGGCGTTCACGCGGTCACGCTCGGCCTTCACCGCGCGCGCCACCGCCAGCGTGTTGGCGTTGCTCTGCTTGACGATGCCGATGCCGACCATCGGCACGCCGTTGCCGCGGAAGCTGCGGCGGTTCTCCGCGGCGCCGAGCTCCACGTCGGCCACCTCGCCGAGGCGCACCAGGTGCCCGTCGCCGCCCTTGCCGAGCACCAGCGCGCGGAAATCATCCGCCGTGCGGTAGCCGCGCTCCATCCGCACCACGAAGTCGCGCTGCTCGGAGCGGACGCTGCCGGCGGGGAGCTCGACGTTCTCGCGCTCGAGCGCCGCCTCGACGTCGGCCACCGTCAGCGCGCGCGCCGCGAGCGCGTTGCGGTCGAGCCAGATGCGCATCGCGTAATCGAGCCCGCCGCTCACCTGCACGCGCGCCACGCCGTCGAGCACCGCGAAGCGGTCCGCGACGAAGCGGTTGGCGTAGTCGGTGAGCTCGAGCCGGTCCATCCGGTCGCTGACCAGGTTGAGCCAGAGCATCACGCGGCCGGAAGCGTCCTCCTTGCGGATGTCGGGCGCGTCGGCTTCCGCGGGCAGCTGGTCCATCACGCCGCCCACGCGGTCGCGCACGTCGTTCGCCGCGTCGTCGATGCCGCGCTCCAGCGTGAACTCGAGCTGGATCAGCGACACGCCGTCCTCGCTGCTCGAGCTGATGGTCTCCAGCCCCGCGATGCCGGCGATGCGCTCCTCGATCGGCTGCGTGATGCGCGTCTCCACGACGGCGGCGGAGGCGCCGCGGTAGGTGGTCTCGATGGTCACCACCGGCGGGTCGATGTCCGGGTACTCGCGCAGCGGCAGCAGGTCGAACGCGACCGCGCCGAAGGCGACCAGCAGCATGCTGAGCACCGCGGCCAGCACGGGGCGGCGCACCGAGAGGTCCGAGAGCAGCATGGCTAGGACTCGCGGTCCGCGGAATCGAGGATGCGCACCTGCTGGCCGGGACGCGCCGTCGTGAGTCCTTCCACCACGAGCAGCTCGCCTTCCTCGAGGCCGGAGACGATCTCGGCGATGCCGGGCATCCGCGCGCCGAGCGTGACCTCGCGGCGCACCAGGCGGTTGCCGTCGTCGCGGTCGATGACCAGCACGAAGTGCGAGCGCTGGTAGTGCACCAGCGCTTCCTCGGGGGCCACCAGCGCGGTGCGCGGGCGGTGCTCCAGCACCAGCGTGAGCAGCATGCCGGGCTTGAGCGCGAGGTCGGCGTTGTCGATACGCGCTCGCACCGTGAGCGAGCGGTCGACCGGGTTCACGCGCGAATCGATGCCGGTCACGGTGCCGCTGAACTCGCGATCCGCGAAGGCGGGACTGGCTGCCCTGACCACGTCCCCGGGGCGCAGGCGCGAGAGCAGCGCCGACGGCACCGTGAAGTCGAGGCGCAGCGTGGCGACGTCATCGAGCGTGGTGATCACCGTTTCCGGCGTGACCAGCGCGCCGGGGCTCACGTTGCGCAGCCCGAGCACGCCCGTGAACGGCGCGCGGATGGTGCGGTCGGCCAGTGCGGCCTCCGCGGCGGCGAGGCGCGCGATCGCGATGTCGCGCAGCGTGCGGCGCTCGTCGAGCTGGTTCTGAGGCAGCGACTTGCGCGCGACGAGTCCCTCGATGCGCCGCACCTCGCGCAGCTGCTCGTCGAGGTAGGCGCGGGCTTCCTCGCTCCTGGCGCGCTCCTCCTCCTGCGCCAGCGTCACCAGCACGTCGCCGCGCGTCACCGGCTGCCCGTCGCTGAAGTGGATCGCGCCGACGAGCTCGGTGACGGTCGGGCGCACCTCGATCGATTCCCACGACGAGGTCGTGCCGAGCGCCTCGACGCGGTCGGCGATCTCGCGGCGCTCGACGCTGGCCGCGCGCACCGCGGGCGGAGCCGGCACGAAGGCCTCCTCGGTCGCCTCGTGCCCGCCGAGCAGCCGCCAGCCGGCGAATGCCGCGGCGCATGCCAGCGCGGCTATCAGCGCGTTGCGCTCCAGTCTTCCCATTGCATCGTTTCCCGGGTTGCGGACCCGCGCCGTGCGGGCAGGGCCGCGGCTGCGGCGACGGGCTCAGCCTGCGGAAGGCCCGAACAGCGCGGCCAGCGATTCCGCCGGCGGCGCGAACCAGTAAGAGCCGGAGACCGGCGTGGAGAACTCGGTCAGGCGGTCCATCAGTCCGTCCTCGGCGCGACCGAACATACGATCGAGCTGCATCGCGAAGATCATGATCTCGCGCG
>CAYXJM010000019.1:0-7255 GCA_964465455.1 uncultured Klebsiella sp. | reverse complement strand
TCGGCGCGACCGAACATACGATCGAGCTGCATCGCGAAGATCATGATCTCGCGCGAGAAGGCGAGGAAATACAGTCCGTGCTGGCGCAGCGCGCCGTACGGCGCGCTGCGGCGGTAGATCTTCAGCGCCTCGCCGTCGACCTGCACGTCGGTGCGCCGCACGTGCGCGGTCGGCGGCGCGTCCACGAGCTCGACGCTGTCGGGCTTGCTGCGCCCGATCACCGCTTCCTGTTCCGCCTGCGCGAGCTCGCCGAAGCGCGCGAGGTCGTGCACCCACTGCTGCGTCAGCACGAAACTGCCGCCCGCGCCCGCGCGCCCGGCAGGTATCACCGCCACCGCGCGCGCCTCGTCCCCGTGCGGATTCTCGGTGCCGTCGATGAAGCCTGTCATGTCGCGCGAATCGAGCCAGCTGAAGCCGTGCAGTTCGAGCTCGAGCGTCGCGATGCCCGCCAGCGCGCGACCGATCTCCATCGCGCAGGCGAGGTTGAGATCGTGGCGCTCGCCGTGCAGCCACACCAGGATGTCGCCCTGCGTGCCGGGCGCGGTGCGATCCTGCCTGCCGAGCACGGCGTGGAACGCGATGAAGTTCTCCGGGACATCCTGCGGCGCGAGCCGCTCCCACGCATCGCGGCCGAAGGCCAGCACGAGGTGCGTTTCGGGCGCGCGCGTGGCGATCGCCCGTCCCAGCAGGCGCTGGAGCTCCCCGGGCTCCCAGCGCGCGCGAAGATGGAACTCGAGGAAGTAGTGATGCGGCGTGTTCTCGCAGAAAATCGCCGGCTGGGGAGTTGGCATCGCCTCGATCTCCGTGGCATTGTCGACAGCAAGGGTCGCGGCTAAAGCTACCACGCGCCCAAGACGGCCAACAACCCGCGCCTGCCGCGGGTGCTGTACTTGCCTGCACGGCATCACTACACTCTCGCGACCCTGCGCGCGGGACGCGCGCCGGTGTGGCAGGAAATCAAGGTGAAAGCGCAATTCGGACAACGGCTCGCTGCCCTGGATCGAGGCGACAACAGCAGGCTGTTGCGCTTCATACGCCGTGGCATCGAGAAGGAGAGCCTGCGCATCACGCCGCAGGGGCGGCTCGCACAGACGCCGCACCCGGAAGCGCTCGGCTCGGCGCTGACGCATCCCTCGATCACCACCGACTACTCCGAGGCGCTGCTGGAGTTCATCACCGGGCCGGCCACCGAGCTCGCCGGGACGCTGGACGAACTAGACCGGATACACCGCTTCGTCTATCCGCACATCGGCGACGAGCTGCTGTGGACCTCGAGCATGCCGTGCGTGCTCGAGAAGGATGAGGGCATCCCTGTCGCGCGCTACGGCAACTCGAACGTGGCGCGGATGAAGACGATCTACCGCATCGGGCTCGGGCACCGCTACGGCCGCCTGATGCAGACCATCGCCGGCATCCACTTCAATTTCTCGCTCGACGACGATTTCTGGGAGTGGTTGCGCGCGGAAACCGCGAGCCCGCTCGCCCTCGGCGATTTCAAGACCGAGCAGTACTTCGCGCTGATCCGCAATTTCCACCGCAACGTGTGGCTGCTGGTCTACCTGTTCGGCGCCTCGCCGGCCCTGTGCGGCAGCTTCGTTGCCGGACGCAGCCACGGGTTGCAGCCGCTCGGCAGCGGCACGCTGCACGCGCCGTGGGGCACGTCGCTGCGCATGGGCGATCTCGGCTACCAGAGCAACGCGCAGCACAGCATCGACATCCCCTACAACAGCCTCGGCGACTACGTGGGCGCGCTGCAGCGCGCGATCACCGAGCCGCATCCCGAGTACCAGCGCATCGGCGTGCGCGACGGCGGCGACTGGCGCCAGCTCAGCACGAGCCTGCTGCAGATAGAGAACGAGTTCTACGCCACGATCCGGCCGAAGCGCACCACGCGCAGCGGCGAGTCGCCGCGCCGCGCGCTCGAGCAGCGCGGCGTGGAGTATGTCGAGGTGCGTTGCCTGGATCTCGATCCGTTCGAGCCGACCGGCATTGCCCCGGCGACGGCGCGCTTCGCCGACGCCTTCCTGCTGTATTGCCTGCTGCACCGCAGCCCGCCCTCGGACGGGCCGGAACGCCGGCTCGCGCGCGAGAACCTGCTCGCCGTGGTGAACCGCGGCCGCGAGCCGGGGTTGCGCCTCGCCGCGCCCGACGGGTCGGGCGTGGCGCTGCGCGAGCTCGGGCTGCGCATGCTCGACGACATCGCGGCGATCGGCGCGCTGCTCGACCGCTCGCGCAACGGCGTGGCCTACCGCGACAGCATCGCAGCGCAGCGCCTCAAGCTCGAGCACCCCGAGCTCACGCCGTCGGCGCGCGTGCTCGAGGCGCTGGGCGCGGAGGGGAATTCCTTCTTCCGCTTCGCGATGGCGCAGTCCCGGCGTCACCGCGAGCACTTCCTGGCGCGACCGCTCGACACGGAATCGCGCGCGCACTTCGAGCGCCTCGCGCGGGAATCGCTGGCTGCGCAGCGCGCCATCGAGGACTCCGACGCGCTGCCCTTCGAGGCGTACCTGGCGAACTACTACGCGCAGTAGGCCGGCGCGTGAACCACCTGGCGCATTTCCAACTCGCGGGCGAGTGCGAGCACCGCGTCGTGGGCGCGCTGCTCGGCGACTACGTCAAGGGACCCCTGACGGGCGCGCTGCCGCAGGCGCTGGAGCGCGGGCTCAGGCTGCACCGGCGCGTCGACGCCTTCACGGACGGCCACCCGGCGCTGCGCGCGCTGCGGCGGCATTTCGGGCCCGGCGAGCGCCGCCTCGCCGGGGTGGTCACCGACCTGTTCTTCGATTACCTGCTGACGCGGCACTGGCGACGCTTCCACGAGCCGGCGCTGGAGATCTTCAGCGCGCGTGTCTACGCGATCCTCGGGCGCCACGCCGCGGCGCTGCCGCCAGCCGCGGCGCGTCACGCGCGTCGCATCGTCGATCACGACCTGCTCTGCCGCTATGGCGAGGCCGATGTGGTGGAGGGGGCGCTGGCGCGGCTGGGCGAGCGGCTGGGGCAGCCGCAGGCCATGCGCGCGGCCACGGCGGTGGCGTGGTCGCACCTCGGCGAGTTCGAGGAGGCGTTCCTCGCGTTCTACCCGCAACTGGTCGCGATCGCCGCGGCGCCGGAATTCACCGCTGCAGGATGAACGAGGTGAACAGCAGGTCCTGCACGCCCGCCTGCGCGTCGCCGGCGGCCGCCGCGATCACCCTGCGCACGGCCTCGAGCGCCGCGAGCCGCAGTGCCTCGCGTTCGGCCGGCGCCGCGAGCGATTCCGCGCTCTGGTTGCTGAGCAGCATGATCAGTTCGTGGCGCAGCGCGGGCATGTGCAGCTCGACCGCGTCGACCGCCGCCGCGCTCACGCGCAGCGACACGTCGGTCTTCAGGTAGCCGATGCGGCCGCTGGTGCCGAAATTCACCACGAAGGCCGGCCTCATCTCGATGTACGCGAAGCCGGGCCCGGCCTGCTCGCCTTCCTCTGTCTTTTCGGCGGATTTCGCCTGCGCCAGCAGCGGCAGCAGGCACAGGAGCGTCAGGCAGGCGCGGCGCGCGATCGACATGCGGTCATCCCCGGCGGTAATGCGCCAAAGCATACACGATGGCACCGCGACGATTGACCGTCGCGGGCGCATCACATAGCGTGGTCGCCCGTCACGCGCACACGGAGCCGAGAACCGAGATGCTGCCCGCCTGGATCAGATCCCGCCAGGTCTTCCTGGGAATCTTCGTCGCCACCGTCCTGATGATGGGCTTCGGTTACTGGCTGCAGTACGCCGAGGGTCTCGAACCGTGCCCGCTGTGCATGACGCAGCGCATCTTCATCACGCTGGCGGGCCTCACCGGCCTGGCGGCGGCGCTGCACGGCCCGGGTCGCGCCGGCATCCGCGTCTACGGCACGCTGGTGGCGCTGTGGTGCGTGGTGGGCGGCGGCTTCTCGATACGCCACCTGTGGCTGCAGAGCCTGCCGCCCGGGAAGGCGCCCGCCTGCGGGCCGCCCCTCGAGTACCTCTTCGATGCGCTGCCGCTGAAGGATGCCTTCATGCAGCTGCTGCGCGGTGACGGCAACTGCGCCGAAGTCGACTGGACGTTCCTCGGCATCGCCATACCGGGCTGGACGCTGCTGGCGTTCGCCGTCATTGCGCTGCTCGCGGCCTGGAGCGCGCTGCGTCCCCGAGCGTGAATTTTCCCGCTGCGCCACGAACTTAAAGTTGTTTGTCATCAATTTATTGCTAGTCTCCTGATGGACAACACTTTCATCAGGCGTCGACCGGACCAAGAGCCGGATGACAGCAAGGGGACGGGCATGGCCAGGAAGATCAACCGCAACGGCGACCATTGGCGCTCGGTGGACGCGCTGCTGCAGCGCTGGCTGGCCGACCGGCAGCAGCTCCTGAGCCTGCTGTGCGATCTGGGCACGGTGGTCAGGAACGGCATGCATCGCGCCGGCGCGCGCCAGAAGCTCGACCGCTTCTGCGAGGTTCTCGTCGACTACGTCTCGGCCGGGCACTTCGAGATCTACTGCGCGCTGCTCGACGAGGGTGAGCGCTTCGGCGTCCAGCGCTGCCGCGAGGCGGCCGACCTCTACGGCAGGATCCTGCCGACCACGGCGGTCGCGCTGGACTTCAACGACCATTACTTCAACGGCGGCAGCGGACGCGCGCTCGACGAGGACCTCTCGCAGCTCGGGCAGGTGCTGGCATCGCGCTTCGACTGGGAAGACGCGCTGATCCGCCGCCTGCACATGGCCGGACGCGCGGTCGCCTGACCTTGCGTCGCGCGCTCGCGCTGGCCCTCGTTGCCGGGCTGGTTGCCTGCGGGTCGCGCGATGCGCCGGTGGCGAGCCTCGAAGTCGCCGCCCGCGGTGCGTTCAGCGCCGCGCTCTCCCCGGATGGCCGCCAGGCCGTGATCGGCTCGCTGCTGCACGGCGGCAGCCTGTGGGATATCGACTCCGGAGAGCGTCGCTTCGACTGGAACCACCGCGCCGGCACGTACACGCCGATCACGGCGGTGGCCTTTGCGCCGGGCGGCGACGCGGCGATGACGGCCGAGGACGACACGCTGGTGCTGTGGGACACGTCCGGCGGCGAGGCGATCACCTATTTCACCGCGCCCGCGAAGGTCAATGCGATCGCGCTGGGGCCCGGCGGACGGCTCGCCCTGCTGGGGCTCAGCGACGACACCGCGGTCCTGTTCGACGCGCGCAGGGGAGGCATCCTGCGCGTGTTCGCGCACGAGGGGCGCGTGCGCAGCGTGGCGCTGGACGCCGCGGCGAAGCTCGCGCTGACCGGGGGCGAGGACCGCAGCGCCAGGCTGTGGGACGTCGAGACCGGCGCCGAGCTGCAGCGCTGGCGGCACGACGCCGACGTGCGGCTGGTCGCGCTGGCACCGGACGGCGCGCGCGCTCTCAGCGTCAGCAAGTACGACCGCGCAGTGGTGTGGGACACGTCGTCGGGGCGCGAGCTCGGCAGCCTGCCCGCGTTCCGGGCGCGGGTCACGCGCGGCGAGACCTGGACGGCCGCGGCGTTCTCGCACGACGGCGCGCGGTTGCTCACCGGTACGACCGACCGGCGGGTCCAGTTGTGGGAGCTGCCCGCCGTGGAGCGGCGGGCGGAATGGGAGATGCCCCGCAGGGAGGACTGGAAACGCTCAGGCGCCTACATACTGGCGGTGGGCTTCGGCGCCGCGGACGGCGCCTGCCTGAGCGTGTCGGCGGACGGCTTCGTGCACCGCCTGCGCTTTACTCCTTAGCGCCTTCGGCCGCTTCCTGCTTCGGCTCGATGGACAGGAGCTCCACTTCGAACTTGAGCGTCGAGTTCGGGCCGATCTGGCCGCCCGCGCCGCCCGGGCCGTAGGCCAGCTCGGAGGGGATGTAGACTTCCCACTTCGAACCCACCGGCATCAGCTGCAGCGCCTCGACCCAGCCCGGGATCACGCCCTTGACCGGGAAGGTCACGGGTTCGCCGCGCTTGTAGGAGCTGTCGAACTCGGTGCCGTCGATCAGCGTGCCGCGATAGTGCACCTTCACCACGTCGTCGGCGCTGGGCTTCGGGCCGTCACCGGCGGTGACGATCTTGTACTGCAGGCCGCTTTCGGTGGTGACGACGCCTTCCTTCGTGGCGTTCTCCTTCAGGAAGGCCTGCCCTTCGGCGAGGTTCTTGTCCGCGGCGGCCTTCTGCTCGGCCTGCATGCGCTCGGTGTGCGTCTTCTGCAGCTGTTGCATGCCGGCGCGGACTTCCTCGTCGGTCATCGCCAGCGTGTCGGCCGTGAAGCCCTCGCGCACGCCCCTGGCCAGCGCATCGGCGTCGACCTGGAGCTTGTCGTCGCGGAACTGGCGACCCATCGAGGCGCCGAGGCTGTAGCCCATGCGCTGCGCGTCGGTGGTGATCGCGGCGGCGCCGTCGGTCTTCGCGGCATCCTCGGGCTTGCCGGACTCTTTGCAGCCCGCGAGCGCGAGCAGCGACACGCAGATTGCCACGGGCAGGGAGACGGAACGGTTCATCTGGGGTCCTCGGGGAGTGACGCGCGCGTGCGCGGAAGCGCCGCATGATACATGAGCCTCCCCGCGCTTGGATACGCGCCCCGCGGCTCAGCCGCCGCACACCAGGGCGGCCAGCCGCAGCGCCTCGGCGCGGGCCCGCGCGGGCCCCGCGCCGCAGGCCTCGAGGTACGCGCGCAGCGAGTCCGCGGCACGCGCGCACGCGGCTCCGGCGTCGCGCGGCGCGCAGCCGGGCGAGGCCCCGCCCGCGAGCAGCGCGGCCTGCAGGCGCTCGGCCGCGAGTTCCGCCTGAAGCAGCCGATCGGCGCCCGCGGCGAGCGCGGGCGAGCCGAGCGCATCGGCCGCGCGACGCGTGGCGCGCCGAGCCGCGCGCAGCGGGCGCAGCAGGTGGCGGTCCGGGGTCTCGACGTGCGCCATTGCCTCGCGCAAGGCGGCGGCGCAGACGCGCTCGCCGTGCGCCGCGCGCCAGCAGCAATAGAGGAGCAGCATGACGTTCGCGCCGAGCTCGTCCTGCAGCGACACGCAGCAGGGCGCCACGCCGGGGCGTGCGTAGCGCTTGAGCGCGAACTCCCAGAACCCCTGCACGCGCCGTCTCCTTCTTCAGGCAGGGCGATTATGGCCGGCTGCACGCGTGGCGTCGCGCTTGCTTGAAAGGCGCGCGCCCCGCCCCCATGTTCCCAGCAGGCGATTCCCGGGTGTTATCATGCGCGCCCGGTCCCCAAACCACCCGCAACGCATCCGGAGAAACCGATGAGCGAGCATATCGTCCACGTCACC
>CAYXJM010000018.1:0-14914 GCA_964465455.1 uncultured Klebsiella sp. | reverse complement strand
CTTGCCTCACCACATCAGGTCGTCGGGGATCGGGAAGTCCTTGTAGGGATCGTCCTCGGCCGGCTGGTCGGCGGCGGGCGTGTTCCACACCACGATGGTGCCGGCATCGCGGGCGCGGATGCGCTCTGCGCAGGCGACGGGAACCAGCTCGTAACCGCCCGCGGCGCGCACGATCACGAGCTGGCCGCGGATCAGCTGGTCGCGCAGGTGCGCGCTCACGTAGAGCTTCTTGATGACGCCCTGGTCGGCGAAGTTGTAGGGGATGTCGCCGCCGTCGCGCGGCTGGCGGTAGTGCCGCACCAGCTGCGCGATCTGTGCGGCGATCTCGCGCTGGCGCGCCTCGGCGTTCTGCTGCTGCGCGAGCGCGCGATCGGCCTCGGCCTTCTCGCGCAGCGCCTGCTCGGCGAGGCGGCGCTCGGCATCGAGCTCGGCGGCATTCCTGCCGGCCCGCTTCTTCTGCTTGTCCTTCGCGCGGTTGCTGTCCTTCAGCGTCTTCGCGTCGACCAGGCCTGCTTTCAGCAGCTGGTCCTGCAGGGAATTGCGCATGTCTTGGCTCCGTGTTGCCGGTGTCAGATCGGGCGCCAGCGGCCCTCGCGGTCGCGCGCCTCGTAGCCGGCACCGGTCTCGCGCAGGCCCGATTCGGCGATCGGCGTCTTGCCGTGCCCGCCGGGGATGTCCAGCACGTAGGTGGGCTGGCAGATGCCCGAGGCGCGCTCGCGCAGCTCGCGCGCCAGCTCGCGGCCGCGCTCGATCGAGCAGCGGAAATGCGCGGTGCCCGGCGCCTTGTCGAGGTGGTGCAGGTAATAGGGCCTGACGCGCGCTTCGACCAGCGCGCGCATCAGCGCCTCCAGTGTGTCGGCGTCGTCGTTCACGCCCGCGAGCAGGACCGTCTGCGCGAGCAGCGGGATGCCGGCGTCGGCGAGACGCGCGAGCGCCGCGCGCGCCTGCGGCGTCAGCTCGCGCGGGTGGTTCGCGTGCAGCACCACGTAGGTGGTCGCCTGTGGATTGCGGATGGCCTCGACCAGTTCGGCCGTGACGCGCGCCGGATCGACCGCCGGCACGCGCGTGTGCCAGCGCAGCACCTTCAGGTGCGGGATCGCGGCGAGGCGCGCGGTGACGTCGGCGAGCCGCCGCGGCGAGAGCACGAAAGGGTCGCCGCCGGTCAGCACCACTTCCCAGATCTCCGGGTGCGCCGCGACGTAGGCGATCGCCGCGTCCAGCTCCGCGGCACCGAGCATGCCGTCCCCGGCGGGGCCGACCATCGCGCGGCGGAAGCAGTAGCGGCAGTACACCGCGCACACGTGCACCAGCTTCAGCAGGCAGCGGTCGGGGTAGCGGTGCACGATGCCCGGCGCCGGCGAGTGCGCGGCGTCGCCGATCGGGTCGGGGCTCTCGTCGGCCAGCGTGAGCAGCTCGCGCGCGTCGGGTCGGAACTGGGCCGCGATGGGGTCGTCGGGATCGGCGGGGTCGATCAGCGCTTCCATCGCCGGCGTGATCGCCACCGCGTAGCGCGCCGCGACGCGCGCGAGGGCGTCGTCGGCGACGGGGGCGGGTGCTGCGGATTCGGTCATGGCAGGCGGAGCGGCGCGGGGATGGCGCATTATCCCAGCGCGCCGCGCGCCGTGGCGGCGCCGAAAGCGGGAATCGTACGCAAAGCGCGCGTCAGGACGTCGCCCGCAGCTGCTTCTTGTCGATCTTGCCCACCGCGGTGACCGGGATCTGCTCGACGAAGACGATCCGCTTCGGCACCTTGTACGGCGCCATGTTCTCGCGGCAGAACGCGAGGATCTCCGCGCGCATCGCGTCCTCCCCGCGCGCGCGGGCGGCCGGCGTGAGCTCGACGTAGAGATTCACGACGTCGTTGCCGGGCCGCCCGGCGTCGGGCGTGCCGATCACCGCCGACTGCGCGACGCCGTCGAGCGCCTTCAGCTTGTCCTCGATCTCCACCGAGAACACCTTGTAGCCGCCCACGATCAGCATGTCCTTGGCGCGGTCGCAGACGTAGACGTAGCCTTCCTCGTCCATGTAGCCCACGTCGCCGGTGAACATCCAGGTCCGGCCGTCGAGCACGCGCAGCGCGCGCGCCGATTCCTCCGGCAGGTTCAGGTAGCCCTGCATGAGCTGCGGGCCGCTGGTGATGATCTCGCCGGGCTCGTTGAACGGCATCTCGCGCGTGCCGGTCTCGAGGTCCACGATGCGCGTGTCGGCGCCGGCCACCGGGATCCCCACGGCCGCGGGCTTGCAGCGGGTCGGCGGGTTGCACACGTGAACGGGACCGGTCTCCGTCATGCCGAAGACGTCGGACAGCTTGCCGTGGCCGATGACGGCCTCGATGCGCGCGCGGTCCACGGCGGGCAGGGGCGCGGCGCCGGAGAGCGCGAGCTTCAGCCGCGAGAAGTCCACCGCGCCGAAGGCCGGCGTGTTCACCAGCATCTGGTACAGCGTGGGCACCGCCGCGATGCGCGTGGGCGGGAAGCGCTGCATCTGGCGGCAGATGAAGTCCGTGTCGCGCGGGTCGGGGACCAGCAGGATGCGGCAGCCATAGCGCAGCGCCGCGACGTGGATCGAGAGTCCCGCCATGTGGAACATCGGGAAGGCCGACATCAGCACTTCCTCGCCGCCGTCGCTCCAGCGCGCGTAGGCTTCCGTCTGCTGCGGGTTGTACATGATGTTGCGCACCGACAGCATCGCGCCCTTGGGCCGCCCGGTGGTGCCGCCGGTGTACTGGATCATGAAGGTGTCGTCGCCCGCGATCGGGGTCTGCGGGCAGTCGGGCTTCGCGGCGCCGATCAGGTCGGGCAGGCGCATCGCGCGCAGGCCGGACAGGTCCGGCACCGTGCCGCACGGCAGGCCGAGGCTTTCGCCCGCGCCGGTCACGATCACCGTGTGCAGTGACGACGGCATTTCCTGCAGCCGCGGCAGCACGGCGGCGGCCAGCGCGTCCAGCGTGAGCAGCACCTTCACCCCGGCGTCCTGCAGCTGGAAGGCGAGCTCGCCGGGGGCCAGCAGCGGCGAGATGCCGGTGCCCACGGCGCCGAGGCGCGAGAGCGCGGCGAGCGCCACGAGGTACTGCGGCACGTTGGGCAGGTGCAGGCCGACGACGTCGCCCTTCGCGACGCCGAGCGCGCGCAACGCGGTGGCGAGCCTGAGGCCCTGCGCGAACAGCTCGCCGTAGCCGATGGCGCGGTCGTGGAACTGGATCGCCACCGCCTCGGGCTTCTCCGCGGCGTGGCGCGCGAGGTGCTCCGCGAGCGGGCGGTCGTCGAAGGCCGGCGGCGGATCGAGTCCCAGCGCGCGGTGCAGGGGGAGCCAGGGTGCGGGGCGGAACATGCGGCGAGGCACCTGTGATGGTCGTGGCGATGCGAAGACTATCCGCGCGTAGCGGCGCCGACAACCGCTCGCGCAGGCGCGGAACCGGTCCACTTCGGTGCGCGTGCGCGCTTTCGTGCCCGGCGATGGTGCCGCTCTCGTCCGTCGCGATGCGCACGGCAGGACCGGCACGCGACACGACGCAAATGCACGAACTTATTTGTCGCGCTGTCTTGCAATTTTCATGTTTGCTGCTGATTATCTGAGGCAATCCCGTCGGCAAAGGAGAACCCGCCCGCCCACGCAAAGCGCAGCCCGAGTGCAGAGATCCGGTCTTCCACCATATCGAAGAGGTGCTCGTACCTATGGCGAAAAGATCCACCGCACGACGCAAGGCATACCAGCGGCAGAATACGGAGGAGAAGACGTTCAGAGACAGGAAAGCGCGCAACGGTCGACGACCGGACACCGACGGCGCGATAGTCGTCGACCTCAACGCCAGAGCCCACAACCTGCAGACCGCCTACGCCGCCCCCCGAGTCCCGGTGCCACTCGAAGCCCGGACACCCTCCCAGAAACGCTACATCAACGCCATCCGCAACCACTGCCTGACCTTCGGTATCGGCCCCGCCGGCACCGGCAAGAGCTATTGCGCGGGTGCGCTCGCGGCGCAGGCGCTGGAGGCCGGCCAGATCGACCGCATCATACTCACGCGCCCCGCGGTCGAGGCGGGCGAACAACTCGGTTTCCTGCCGGGCGACCTCAACGAGAAGTTCTCGCCGTACATCGACGCCTTCCGCGACATCCTCAACGCGCGCCTGGGCGCCGGCACGGTCGACTACTGCCTGCGGCACGGGCGCATCGTCGCATCGCCGCTCGCCTACATGCGCGGCAAGACCTTCGACGAGCGCACTTTCGTCGTGCTCGACGAGGCGCAGAACACGACGCCGGCTCAGATGAAGATGTTCCTGACGCGCATCGGCGAGGAGAGCAAGGTGGTGGTGAACGGCGACATCCGCCAGAGCGACATCCGTGGCCCCAACGGGCTGGCCGATGCGATCGAGCGGCTGCGCGGCGTGCCGGGCGTCTACGTGCACCGCTTCGAGCGCGAGGACATCGTGCGCAGCGGGCTGGTGCGCGAGATCATCGACCGCTACGAAGTGTAGGTTCGGCTTCAGCCGAACGATGAACGTTGTGTCCGGCTGAAGCCGGACCTGCGGCCGGACCTACGATTCCGCGTGCGGTCGGGGGCGCACGCGGAACGCCGCCACGCACGCCGGCAGCAGGATCAGCGTGGTCAGCACGTAGGGATAGTGCGGGTCGACCTGATAGAGCCCGGTGCCCGCCACCGGCCCGAGGATGAAGCCGAGCGCCGGGATCGCCGCCGCGATGCCGGCCAGCGCGCCCTGCTCGCGCGCGCTGACCGCGAGCGACATCGAGGCGTTCAGCCCGGGGCCGCACAGCCCCATGCCGAGTCCGAGCAGCGCCATGGCCACGAAGAAGAACGGCAGCGCGGCGGCCCAGATCAGCAGCGCGTGCGCGGCCAGCAGCAGCGGCACGCCGCAGCGCAGCAGCACGAGCGACGCGAGCTTCAGCCGCTGCACCACCACGGCCTGCGCGAACAGCGAGGCGCTGGCGGAGATCATCATCGCGTAGCCGTAGGTCTGCGCGGTGCTGCGGGTGTCGAGCGCGAGCGTGTCCTGGATGCGGAAGGCGAGGGTCTGCTGCACGACCGAGAACGTGGTGAACACCGCGATCCCCAGCCCCAGGTAGGCCGCGATGCGGCGATCGAAGAGCCGCACGCGGGCCGCTGTGTGGTGCGCGCCGGGCAGCGCCTTCCGGGCCGGCAGCACGCGACGGATGAGTTCCGCCGCCGCCGCCGCCGCGACCGCCGCGAACGCCAGCGGCAGCAGCAGGCTGAACACCGCGAGCGTTCCCGCGATCGCCGGGCCCATGATCGAGCCGATGTTGTTCGCCGCGGCCAGCCGTCCCATGCCCGATGCGCGCGTCTCGGGCGTGGTGATGTCGGCGACGTGGGCCGACGTGGCCGGCGAGGTGCCCGACATCACCACGGCCTGCGCCATGCGCGTGCCGATGATCAGCGCATACAGCAGCGTGCCGCCCACGACCCCGTACATGCCCAGTCCGAACACCAGTGCGAACAGCAGCGTGCCGATGCTGTAGCCCCACAGGCCGCACAGGATCACGGGCTTGCGGCCCCAGCGGTCGCTGATGCGGCCCCAGGCGCGACTGGCCACGAAGAACACCAGCGAGGACATCGAGATCACGATGCCGATCTCGACTTCCGCCAGGCCGACCTCGCGCCCCAGCGCGGGCAGAATCGCGAACACCATGCTCTGGCCCATGCCGTGGGCGAACACGCCGGCGAACGGCGCGCGGTCGCGCGCGAATTCCTGCAGGCGCGCCTTCATCGGCCGTCCTGCCAGCGGAGCCGGGCCAGCGCCGCGCGCCACACCGGGGGCGCGGGGGTGTCGAAGCGGTACATGGCGCGGTGGTGGAGGGGCACGGTGCGGGCCTGCGGGCTGAGGCCGGGAATGGTAGCGGGCTTGCCGGCGCGTGGCAGCAAAAGCGGCACAATTGCGCCGTGCCGCGCCGGCGTCGAAATAACCATATGCGGCATCGATATTAGGACGCAGAGACGATTTTCTTATAATGGCCCGGCAATTCAGCTACCCGGACCACAGCCATGGGGTTGGCCGTCATCAAGGAATCCGTCGCCTCTCTCGATCTCCCCCGCATCAACCGCGAACTCGCGGGGGCGCCGGCCGAGGACGTCGTGCGCTGGGCGCTCGGCCTGGGGCTCAGGCCGTTCATGAGCACGAGCTTCGGGCCCAACGCGGCGCTGATGCTCGACCTGGTGAGCGGCATCGATCCCGGCGTGCCCGTGGTGTGGGTCGACACCGGCTACAACCTGCGCGACACCTACGTGGTGGCCGACAAGCTGATGAAGCTGCTGCCGCTGAACATGAAGATCTACACGCCGCGCATGAGCGCCGAGCGCTGGAACGCGCTCTACGGCGGCATTCCGCAGCTCGACGAGCCCGAGCTGCACCAGCAGTTCACCCGCAACATCAAGCTCGAGCCCTTCGAGCGCGCGCTGGAGGAGATCAGGCCCGAACTGTGGTTGACCGGCATCCGCCGCGGCGAGACCGATTTCCGCCGCACCCTCGACACCGTGTCCTGGGACGAGCGGCGCGGCATCCTGCGGGTGGCGCCGATCTTCGACTGGAGCGACGAGGACGTGGCACGCTACGTCGAGAGCCGCGGCCTGCCGTCCTGCAAGCACTACTTCGATCCGACGAAGGTGCTCGACAACCGCGAGTGCGGGCTGCACACGGGGCTCTGAGGCCTGCGCGCGAGGTCTCAGCCGCGCCGCGCGCCCGCCCTGGCCTTCGGCCGCGAACCGCTGCCGGGGCGGATGCGGATCACCTCGCGCTGGCCGATCCGGCCCCCGAGGCGCGAGAAGAAATCCAGCATGCCCATCTGCCAGCCGTACTTGGCGCGCAGCGCGCGGTACGCGGCGTCGCGCTCGGCGGCATCCGTCACCAGCATCGCGTGCGCCTCGACCCAGTCGCCGAGCAGGCGGCCGCGCGCGTTGCAGGGCGCCACGCGGGCGCGCGAGGAGTTGCGCAGCCGCTTGACCTTGCCCGCGTCGCCGGCCGAAAACACGTACCACGCGCCGTTGCGCTCGGCGAACCACACCGGCGTGTTCACCGGTTCGCCGGTCCTGCGGTAAGTCGAAAGGTTCAGGTAACTGGCCGTCTTCAGCGTGGTCGCCATGCGCGGGCTCCCGGCGGAGGGGGTGAGCCCGCATGGTAAGGGGGCGGCGGGGCAACACACAATGCGGGAACCCGCAAACGAACGGCCCGGGCGATTGCCCGGGCCGTGCGAGGGTCGCGTGTCCCGCAGCTGCGGGTCAGAGGAAGAAGTCCTCGTTCTCGGCACCGAACAGGCAGGAGCCCCAGTTGCGGCCGAACTTGCCGACGTTGTTGGCCACGTGGGTGCGGCCGGCGTTGATGTCCAGCCACGCCTTGTTGATCGGGTGGTCCTTGTAGATGCCCTGCGCGCCCGAGTAGATGAACAGCTCGTTGATCGCCGCAGCGCACTTCGGCGCCACCAGCGCCGCGTCGTAGCGCATCTTGATGCGCTGCTCGATCGGCAGTTGGGTGCCGGCGACGGCCGCCTCGTACATCAGGTCGAAGTTGCGCGCCATGATGGTCTTGCACTCGTCGATCACGCTGGTCGCCTGGGCCGCCGCCGCCTGCGCGCCCGGGTCCTGCGCCACGCGCTTGGCATCGTTCAGGCCGACGCGGTCGCGGTTGATCTTGACGAACGATTCCAGCGCCGCCTGCAGCGCCCCGATCGAGGACGAGGACACGGCGCGCACGAAGATCTGGCCGAACGGCAGGCGGAACAGCGGGCTGGTGTTCACCTTGTTGCCGGGGCTGTCGCACATGAAGCCGTCGATCGAGCGGTGCGTGCGGTATTCCGGCACGAAGGCGTCCTCGACCACGATGTCGTGGCTGCCCGTGCCTTCCAGGCCGCTCACGTCCCAGTTGTCGACGATCCGGTAGTCGCCGATCGGCACCAGGAAGGTGCGGTAGTCGGGCTCGTCGCCGGCCGCTTTCGGCGGGACCACACCGCCGAGCATGACCCACTTGCAGTGCTTGGAGCCGCTCGAGAAGTTCCAGCGTCCGCTCAGGCGGTAGCCGCCCTCGACGTGCGTGACCTTGCCGACCGGCATGTACGAAGAGGAGATCAGCGTGTTGTCGTCCTCGCCCCAGACGTCCTTCTGCGCGCGGTCGTCGAACAGCGCCAGCTGCCAGTTGTGGCAGGCGACGACGCCGAGCACCCACGCCGTCGACATGCAGCCTTCGGCGACCGTCATCTGCACGTCGAAGAAGTCCATCGGGTCGAGCTCGAGCCCGCCCCAGCGCGCCGGCTGGAGGATCTTGAAGAAGCCGGCATCGGTCATCTCCTGCACGTTCTCGGGCGGCAGGTGGTGCAGCCGGGTCGCGACGCCGGCGCGTTCCCGCAGGCGGGGCACCATCGCGCGGGCGCTGTCGCGCAGCTGCTTCTTGACGGCGACGCGGTCCGCGCCCTGGGGGACCTTCTTCACGGCAGACGATTGACTCATGACGCTTGCTCCTGGTGGATGCTGGTTGGCATTTCCTCGCGGCCATTGCGCTCGCCCTTGCCGGCACGATCATCGCAATACCGCATGGTTGAAATTATCGGCAGCTCGTCGGGTATCCGCATCACCGATATGGGCTAAATTGCGCGCGGCGCGGCACCGGGGTCAACCCTGGCCCCAGCGGTGGCCCCAGTGGCTCTCGCGCTTGCTGAACGTCGGCACGTAGTTCGACCAGTCGATCTGCAGGCCGTCGAAGCCGTATTCGAGCGCGAAGCCCGCCGGTGTCTCGACGTAGATCGACACCATGCGGTCGTTGGTGTGCCGCCCGAGGCAGGTGATCACGCGCACCCCGTTCGAATGCACGCGGTCCATGAAGCCGCCCAGCGTGTCGAGGTCCGGCACTTCCACCATCAGGTGCACCAGGTCGCCCGGCAGCGGGTCCTTCGACTGGAACAGCGCGAGGCTGTGGTGGCGCGGGTTGGCCGCGTGCAGGAAATGCAGCCCCTGGCCGGGATCCGCGGGATCGGGCGAGAAGTGCAGGTGCAGGTAATCGGTCTGGCCGAATCCCATCACCGCGGTGAAGAAGCGGTGGCTCGCCGCGAGATCCGGCGTCGCGGCCGCGATGTGCCCGAGGCCCATGGTGCCGTTGAAGCCGGTGACGAAGCCCTTGACGCCCACCGGCGAGATCAGCGGCAGGTAGTCGAGGCGCATGTAGTAGAAGAGCTCGCAGCGCAGGCCGCCCGGTGCGGTGAAGGCGACCATCTCGCTCAGCAGCCGCGCCTTGCACGCCGCGGGCGAGGCGCGCTCGCAGGCGATGCCGGCGGCCTCGAGCTCGCGCACCGCCTGCGCGAACTCCTGCGGCCCCGCCACTTCCCAGCCCGCGACCCCGAAACGGTCCCTGTCGCTCTTCACGATGCGGAAGCGGTACGGGTACTCGTCCATCTTGAGGTAGAGCACGCCGTCCTCCTGCAGGGACGGCGCGACCATCAGCCCCATGACCTGCGTGCCGAAGTGCTCCCACTTCGCCAGGTCCGTCGTCTCGATGACGACGTAGCCCAGTGCCTTCGTATCGATCATTTGCTGCGAACTCCCGTTGCGGTGGCCGGTCTCAGAGGGACACGTGTTCCTTGTGCTTCACGACGTCTTCCGGGATGTCGGCCACGTTCATGTAGAACTGGCTGTACCACTTGCGCAGCATGTGGATCGGGCCGTCGCCGTCGCACAGCACCGGGTTGCCCACGCGCACCTTGTTGTCCCAGATCTCCACGTCCTGGATGAAGGAGTCGATGCTCATGCGGGTGTACTTGTCGACCATGTCGCGGTTCACCACGTCGGGCAGGTTCGGATCCTTCTTCATCATCACGCCGAAGTTGATGATGAACTTGTTCATGTGCACCGGGTAGTGGCTGACCAGCAGGTGCACCGTCACCGGGCGGCCGTACAGGCTGCCGGTCATCGTGGTGGTCATGTAGGCCGGACCCTCGTAGATCGCGGTCGTGGTCATCCCGGTGGTGCCGTCCTCGAGGATCTCGTGGCCGCCCTCCATCACCTGGATGTAGCGGTGCCCGTCCTGGATGTTCTTGAAGCTCTTCACGCGCGAGTAGTGCACCGGGCCGAAGTGCCCGAGGTCGGCCATGTTGTCGACCAGTTCGCGGCAGTTGTTCTCGATCGGCACCTGGGTCATGGTCCAGTCGGTCCACTCGCCGGAGTAGTAGTCCTCCATGCGCGCGGGTTCCTGCGCGGGGATCGGCGGGTTGTTCTCCGGGTCGTTCCACACGAACAGCAGGCCGTTCTTCTCCAGCACGGGCCAGGACTTGATCACGGCCTTGTCGGGGATCTTCTTCGCGTACGGGATGTCGTTGCATACGCCGTCGCCGCCCCAGCTCCAGGCGTGGAACGGGCAGACCAGCGAGTCGTCCTTCACGTAGCCCTTGCTGAGGTCCGCGCCCATGTGCGGGCAGTAGGCGTCGAGCACGTGCACCTGTCCGTCCTTGTCGCCGCGGAAGGCGGCCAGCCGCGTGCCGAAGACGTCGAACATGCGCGGCTTGGTGGTGATTTCGGAGGCCTTGTCGAGCACGTGCCACCCGCGCGCGTAACGCTCGGGCATCTTGTCGGCGACGATGACGTGGGGCTGGCGGGGCGTTGCAGGCTGGTTCATTTGTTCGGTTCTCCTGTGTGGCCGGGCGGGAGGGTGGGTTGCCGGTGCGCGCATTCTTGGCAGGCGGCGGGGGGCTCGAATCGTCCGAATGAAGGATGAGCCCGCCTGAATGCGCCTTGAATGATCTGGATCAAGAAAGCAGGCGCGCCGGAGGGCGCGCCGTTCAGCGCGGTCGCGAGGCGATGAACACCGCGCGCAGCGGCGCGGGGTAGCCTTCGCGCGTGCGCGCCGGATCCGCGGGGTCTAGGAAGTCGGCCAGCGACTCGAAGCGCATCCACGGCGTGCGTCGCTGCTCGTCGGTGGTGGTCCGGCAGACGTCGACCAGGCGCGCCTCGCGAAAGCCCGCGCGCGCGAGCCAGCCGAGCATCGCCGCGGGGCTCGGGATGAACCAGACGTTGCGCATCATCGCGTAGCGCTCCGCCGGGACCAGCACGCGCCCGGCATCGCCTTCCACGACCAGCGTCTCCAGCACCAGTTCGCCACCGGGACGCAGCGCGTCCAGCAGCTCCGCGAGGTGCTCGAAGGGCGAGCGGCGGTGATACAGCACGCCCATCGAGAACACCGAGTCGAAGCAGCCGAGGCGCGGCGGCAGGTCCTCGGCGCGCAGCGGCAGCAGCAGCGCGCGCGGGTCGTCGAGGTAGTGCTGCAGGGCCTGGAACTGCGCGAGGAAGCGCAGCGTCGGATCGATGCCGAGCACGTGGCGCGCGCCGGCCCCGAGCATGCGCCAGGCGTAATAGCCGTTGCCGCAGCCGACGTCGAGCACGCGCTTTCCCGCGAGGTCGAGGTGCGGCGCGATGCGCGACCACTTCAGATCCGAGCGCCACTCGCTGTCGATGTCGACGCCGAACAGCGAGAACGGGCCCTTGCGCCAGGGGTGCAGCTGCTGCAGCGCGTCGTGCAGGCGCGCGCGGGTGTCCGCGTCGGTCTCGTCCGCCGCGCCGACGCGCACCGCGGCGGCGTCGAGCTCGATCGCGCGCGGGCTGAGCCGCGGCAGCGCGCCGAGCGCGGCCTCCCAGTCGCCGGCATCGCCGTGACGCAGTCCCGCGACGCTGCGGCGCAGCGCCTCGCCGAGCGGCGCGACGGCCGCGCCGAGGGGCGCCGCGGCGAGCGCGGCGTCGAGGCCGGCCAGCAGCTTCATTTCTCGGCCAGCAGCGAGAGGAAGTTCAGGCACTGCAGCCAGACGGTGACGCGCCGGAAGCCGGCCGCGCGGAGCCGGCGGCGGTGCGTCTCCAGCGTCTCGGGAATCAGCACGTTCTCGATCGCGGCGCGCTTCTGCGCGACCTCGAGCGCGCTGTAGCCCTGCAGTTGCTTGAAGCCGTGGTGCAGCGTGTACAGCAGTTCCTGTTCGGCCGGATCGTCGAAGGCGACTTTCTCGGAGAGCACGAGGCAACCGCCCGGGCGCATGGCGGCGGCGATCCGCGCGAGCAGCGCGTCGCGCGCGCCGGGGGGGACGAACTGCAGCGTGAAGTTCATCGTGACCAGCGAGGCGTCGTGCAGCACCGTGTCGCGCACGTCCTCGCAGCGGATCTCCACCGGCGCGGGCGAGGCGTCGGTGGCCACGATCGCGCGGCAGCGCGCGACCATGTCGGGGGAATTGTCGACGCCGATCACGCGGCAGTCGGGCGGCGCGTTCTGGCGGATCGCGAGCGTCGAGGCGCCGAGCGAGCAACCGAGGTCGTAGCAGCTGCTGCCGGGCAGGGCGAAGCGGCGCGCGGCGACGGCGATCAGCTGCAGCGTGAGCGCGTAGCCGGGCACCGAGCGCGCGATCATGTCGGCGAAGACCTCGGCGACCGCCGCATCGAAGCGGAAGGCGGCGATCTGCTCGCGCGCCTCGGCGTAGACCGCGTCGCGCGCGCCGCGTGCCGGTCCGTGGTGTTCGCTCATCGCTTCGCCCCCCGCGTGGCCGCAGCGCCCGGGAGCCGTGCCGCGTCAGCGTCGCACAGGCCCTTGCGCGCCAGCAGTTCGCGGAATCCGGCTTCGTCCAGTGCGTCGTGCCCGCGCAGCACCGCCGCGAGCCCGAGCAGCCGCCCCGCATAGAGGGCGCGCCCCAGCGGGCTCATCGCACCGGGCGCGCGCTGCGCGCTGTGCTCCGCGAGCGCCGAGCGCAACGAGGCGGGCAGGTTCCACGCGATCGCCAGCGCATGGGCCGCGGCATCGGCGCGTTCCGTGATCACGCCGGCGAGCACTTCGGCGCGCGGCGCCAGCGCGGGCCACGCGCGGTGGTAATGCTCGAGCGCGGTGCGAAACACCGTCACGGCGCCGAGCGCGTGCACCAGCCCGAGCACGTGCGCGGCGAGCGGCGCGCAATCCCCGCTCGCGCGTGCCGAGGCCGCCGTCGCCAGCGCCGAATGCAGGCCCGATTGCCACGCCGCGGGGGCGAAGGCCGCGAAGGGCTCCTCCGGCACGCCGAAGGCGGGCTGCAGCAGTGCGCTCGCGAACACCGCGCCGAGCGGCGCGACGCCGAGCGCGGCGAGCGCCTGCTCCGGCTTCGCGAACGGCTCGCCCGCGTGGCCGAACGCCGGGTCGCGCGCGAGCGCGAGCACTGCCGCCACCAGCGACGCATCGCCCTTCAGCGCATCGCCGAGCGCGTGCGCGGTCGCGTCGTCGCCGCGTGCGGCGAGCAGCGGCGCGAGCAGCGCCGGCGGCTCCGGGAATGCCGTGAAAGGGACGCCGCGCAGCGCGTCGAGCACCGCGGCGTGCTCGTCGGGCAGCGCGTGGGCGAAGCGCGTCACGCCGAAGGCGCGCCGGTACAGTTCGCGCAGCATCGACTCGGCCATGGGGTCGCGGAACGGCGTGCCGGGCGGCACCGGCGCCGGCGCGCCCCCGCCGGCGCGCGCTGCCGCGGTGGCGGCGGGAGCGTGCGCGGCGGGCGCGAGGCCGCGATTGTCGAGCCGGGCCCGCCACGCGAAGGCGATGGTCACCACGCTCACCGCGAGCAGCAGCAGGACGCGGATGAACAGGTCGTCGTCGGACATCGTTTCCCTGGCTGGGCGGATCGGGGCGAGGCAGTATAGCCGCGATCGGGTACAGTAGACGAAATCCAGGCGGCGGAACGGCCATGACCGAGCGCGAAAAGACCACGCTGAAACGCATCCGCACCGGCAGCTTCGAGCGTCGGCTCAGCCTGACGCGCACCGGGCTGCTCGCGGGCACCCGCTACATGGCGCAGTCGGCCTCGTCGCTGCTGCTGCCGCGCGCGCGCCGCGCCGAGCACCGCCGCGCGGCGCTCGGCGCGCAGGCGCGCTACCTGGTCGAGGAGCTCGGCAAGCTGAAGGGCAGCGTGGTGAAGATCGGGCAGATGATGGCGCTCTACGGCGAGCACTTCCTGCCCGTGGAGGTGACCACCGCGCTGCATTCGCTGGAGGACAGCACGGCGGCGCTCGAGTGGCCGGTGATCCGGCGCGTGCTGGAGCGCGAGCTCGGGCGGGCGCGGCTCGCGGAACTCGACATCGACCCGGTGCCGATCGGGGCCGCGTCGCTCGGCCAGGTGCACCTGGCGCGCCGGCGCGCGGACGACCGCGCGCTGTGCCTGAAAGTGCAGTACCCCGGCGTGGCGGACTCGATCGACGCCGACATCGACGCCGTGGTGACGCTGCTGGAGATCGGGCGCATGGTCTCTTCGGGCGAGGAGTTCCGCTCCTGGCTCGAGGAAGTGCGCGAAATGCTGCACCGCGAGGTCGACTACGCGCTCGAGGCAGCGAAGACGCAACTCTTCCACGAGCGGCTGCGGCGCGATTCGCGCTTCGTGGTGCCCGAGGTGGCGCCGGAGTACTCGACGGCGCACGTGCTGGCCACCACGTTCGAGCAGGGCTACGCCGTGACCAGCGCCGACGCCGAGGCGCTGCCGCTCGCGCGGCGCAATGCGCTCGGGCGCGCCTTCCTCGAGCTGTTCCTGCGCGAGATCTTCGAGTGGAAGGAGCTGCAGACCGACCCGAACTTCGGCAACTACCGCGTGCGGCCCGCGGCGACCGCGCGCGGGCGCGACCGGCTGGTGCTGCTCGATTTCGGCGCCGTGCAGCAATATCCCGACAGCTTCCTCGAGCCGTTGAAGCGGATGATCCGCGGCGCCTATCGCGGCGACATCGCCGAGGTGCAGCAGGGGGCGCTGGAGCTCAGGTTCATCCGGCCGGAATTTCCCGAGCGCGTGCAGCGCTCTTTCGCCGAGGTCTGCGCCGGCGTGATCGAGCCGCTGGTGTGCCGTCCGGGCAACGTGCCGGCGGAGGCGCTGAACAGCGAGGGCCAGTACCGCTGGCGCGACAGCGACCTGCCGTCGCGCATCGCCTCGCGCGCCG
>CAYXJM010000017.1:6102-15245 GCA_964465455.1 uncultured Klebsiella sp. | reverse complement strand
CACCCCGAGAGCGTGCCGATCAACCTGCTGGTGCGGGTGCCGGGCACGCCGCTCGAGGAGCAGCCGGACCTCGATCCCTTCGAGTTCGTGCGCACGATCGCGGTGGCGCGCATCCTGATGCCGGCCTCGCACGTGCGCCTCTCCGCGGGCCGCGAGAACATGAGCGACGAGCTGCAGGCGCTGGCTTTCTTCGCCGGCGCCAACTCGATCTTCTACGGCGAGAAGCTGCTGACCACCGCGAATCCGGAGGCCGAGCGCGACCTGCAGCTGTTCCGTCGCCTCGGCCTGCGTCCCGAGGAGCGCGCGCCGGCCGAGGCCGCGCCGCGCGCCGCCGTCCGCCCCGCTGCCGGGGCGCTGTTCTACGACGCCGCCACGGCCTGAGCGCGCCGTGGACGGCGGTTTCGCGAGCCTCGGCGCGGAGCTGGCGGCGAGGTCCGCGGCCGGCCTGTACCGCAACCGCCGCCTGCTCGACGGCCCCCAGGCCACCACGGTCCGCATCGACGGGCGCGAGCTGCTCTCCTTCTGCAGCAACGACTACCTCGGGCTCGCGAACGACCCGCGCGTGATCGAGGCGCTGGCCGCGGGCGCGGCGCGCTACGGCGCGGGCAGCGGTGCCTCGCACCTGGTCTCGGGGCACAGTCGCGCCCACCACGAGCTCGAGGAGGCGCTGGCCGCATTCACCGGGCGAGCGCGCGCGCTGCTGTTCGGGAGCGGTTACGCGGCCAATCTCGGCGTGATCAGCGCGCTGCTCGGCCGCGGCGACGCGGTGTTCGAGGACCGGCTGAACCACGCCTCGCTGCTCGACGGCGGGCTGCTGAGCGGCGCGCGCTTCCAGCGCTTCCTGCACAACGACGCCGCCAGCCTCGAGGCGCGGCTGGCGCGCAGCGTCGCGCGGCGCAAGCTGGTCGCGGTGGACGGCGTGTTCAGCATGGACGGCGACGAGGCCCCGCTCGCGGCGCTGGCCGCGGCGAGCGCGCGCCACGGCGCGCTGCTCTACGTGGACGACGCGCACGGATTCGGCGTGCTCGGCGAGCGCGGTGCCGGCACGCTGGAAAAGCAGGGCGTCGGCAGCGCCGAGGTGCCGCTGCTGATGGCGACGCTCGGCAAGGCGCTCGGCGTCGCCGGCGCCTTCGTGGCCGGCAGCGAGGAGCTGGTCGAGACGCTGATCCAGTTCGCCCGCCCCTACGTCTACACCACCGCGATGCCGCCGGCGCTGGCCGCGGCCGCGGCCGCGAGCCTGCGCATCGTGCGCGAGGAGCCGTGGCGGCGCGTGCACCTCAGCGGACTGATCGGACGTTTCCGGGCTGGCGCGAGCGCGCTGGGCCTGTGCTTGCTGCCCTCGGCGACGGCGATCCAGCCGCTGCTGCTGGGCGAGGCCGCCACCGCGCTCCACTGGTCGGAGCAGTTGCTCGGGCGCGGCCTGCTGGTGCCCGCGATCCGCCCGCCCACCGTGCCCGCCGGGCAGTCGCGCCTGCGCGTGACGCTCTCGGCGGCGCACACCGAGGCCGAGGTCGAGCGCCTGCTCGAGGCGCTGGCGGAGATCGCGCGCGCATGAGCGCCGCGGCCGCCCTGGGGGCCCCGGCGCCGGGCGCGGCGCGCCAGCGCGTGGTGCTGCTGCACGGCTGGGGCAGCCGGCGCGAGGTCTTCGCCACGTTCGCCGCGGCGCTGGCCGCGCACTTCGACGTGCTCGCGCTGGACCTGCCCGCGCACGGCGAGGCTGCCGCCGAGGCCTTCCCGCGTGACGAGCCGGCGCTGCTCGGCTGGCTGCGCGCGCGGATTCCCGCGGGAGCCGTGCTCGTGGGCTGGTCGCTCGGCGGCGCGCTCGGGCTGCGCTTCGCCGCGGCCTTCCCAGGCCACCTCGCGGCGCTCGTCACGATCGCCACCAGCCCCTGCTTCCTGCGGCGCGAGGACTGGGACGCTGGCATGGACGGCGCCACGTTCGCGGCATTCCGTGCCGGGCTGTGCGCCGATCCCGCGGCGCAGCTCGGCCGCTTCGCGGCGTTGCAGGCGCACCAGGACCTGCGCCAGCGCGAGCTGGCACGCGAACTGCGCGCGCTCGCCGCGGCGCCCTCCGCGCCGGGCGACCTGGCGGCGGCGCTGGACGCGCTCGCTCGCCTCGACCTGCGTCGCGGGCTCGTGGCGCTGGAGCTGCCCGTGCTGCACGTGCTGGGCGAGTGCGACGCCATCGTCGGCTCCGCGGTGGCCGCGCACTATGCGCGGCTGCAGCCGCGCGCCAGCGTGTGGGTGGTGCCGGGCGCGGCGCACGCGCCCTTCCTGTCGCGGCCAGCGGCGGTGGCCGCGCGCGTGACGGATTTTCTCGGCACGCACCTCGGCGCGGCTCCCGCCGCCGCGCGCCGCAAGGACGACGTCGCCCGTTCCTTCGGCCGCGCCGCGGCGGGCTACGAGCGTGCCGCGGCGCTGCAGCGTGCGATCGGCACGGAGCTGCTGGCGCTGGCGCCGCCGCTCGCCCCGGCGCGCGTGCTCGACCTCGGCAGCGGCACCGGCTGGTTCAGCACCCGGCTCGCCGCGCGCTTCCCGCGTGCCACGGTGATCGGGCTCGACCTCGCCGAGGGCATGCTGCGCCAGGCGCGCGCCGCGCACGGCGCCGCCGCGGGCTGGCTCTGCGGCGACGCCGAGCAGCTGCCGCTCGCCGGCGCGAGCGTCGACCTGGTGTATTCCAGCCTCGCGCTGCAGTGGTGCGAAAGCCCCCGGCCCGCGCTCGCGGAGATCGCGCGGGTGCTGGCGCCCGGGGGGCAGGCACTGGTCGCGACGCTAGGTGACGACACCCTGTGGGAACTGCGCGCGGCGTGGCGCGCCGTCGACGATCGCGTGCACGTGAACCGCTTCGAGAGCGTCGCGGCGCTGGAGCGGGCGGCGCGCGCGGCGGGGCTCGCGGTGCGCGCGATCGCGCAGAGCTATCACCTGCCCGCCTACCCCGACGTGCAGGGTCTCGCGCGCGACCTGCGCGCGATCGGCGCGCACAACGTGAACGCCGGGCGGCCCGGCGGGCTGGCCGGGCGCGGTGCCTGGCGCCGCCTGCAGTCGGCGTACGCCGTGCTCGCCAACCCCGACGGCACGCTGCCCGCCACCTACCGCGCGCTCTGCCTGCGGCTGGAGAAAGCGCGTGGCTGACGCGTACTTCGTCACCGGCACCGATACCGGCGTCGGCAAGACCCTCGTCGCGGCGGCGCTGCTGCTGGCCGCGGGCGCGCGCGGGGCGCGCACCATCGGCCTGAAGCCCATCGCCTCCGGCGCCGCCGCCACGCCCGCGGGGCTGCGCAACGAGGACGCGCTGGCGCTGCTGGCGGCGATGAACCGGGAGCTGCCGTACGACGAGGTCAATCCGGTGGTGCTGGCGCCGGCGGTGGCGCCGCACATCGCGCTCGCCGCCGGGGGCCTCGCCCTCGACGTCGCGGCGCTGCACGCGCGCTGCCTGCCGGCGCTGGCGCGGCCGCACGACTTCGCGGTGGTCGAGGGGGCGGGCGGCTGGCGCGTGCCGCTCAATCACGCCGAGACCCTGGCGGGTCTCGCGCGCCGGCTCGGCTTCCCGGTGGTGCTGGTGGTCGGGCTGCGCCTCGGCTGCATCAACCACGCGCTGCTGACGGCCGAGGCGATTCGCGCCGACGGGCTGGAGCTGGCCGGCTGGGTGGCCAACCACGTCGACCCCGGCATGTCCTGTCCCGCGGAGAACCTCGCGACCCTCGACGCGATGCTCGGCGCCCCGCGTCTCGGCGTCATTCCATGGCGCGCGGGCATCGATGCGCGAGCCGCGGCCGGGCTGCTCGACATCGGCCGGCTGTGCCGCGGCGCGCGGGACTGAGTGCCCGCGCACGGCGGGAGTGCGGATCCGGATGTACACTTGGAGCGTCCCTTGCGCGGAGTGCACCCCGTGAGCAGCAATTCCATCGGCCAGGTCGGGCTCCAGGGCCTGCGCGACAGCCTCGAGCGCGCGCAGGCCGCCGCGACGCGCGTCGCCTCCGGCGCCGCGGGCGGTGACCCCGCACAGCTCACCGAGGCGATCGTCGACCTGCAGGCTGCGAAGCTGCAGGCCGGGGCGGCGGCGAAGGTGGTGCGCGCGGCCGACGACACGCTGGGCACGCTGCTCGACGTCCTCGCCTGAGTTTCAGCCCGCATTCCTCACGCCTGCGCGCTGCGGGGGCGTGAGGAATGCGGGCTGGCCGTTTACCTGCCATGTAATGGCCGCTGCGGAACCCCGCGACTAGCATCCGGCCCGTCATTGACCCGCTCCGGAGGTTCCCCATGCTGTCCTACAAGGCCCCGCTGCGCGACATGCGTTTCGTGCGCGACGAACTGCTCGGCTTCCCCGCGCTCTTCGCCGCGCTGCCCGGCTGCGAGGAATTCACGCCCGACCTGATCGAGGCGATCCTCGCCGAGGCGGCGAAGTTCTGCGAGGAAGTGCTGGCGCCGCTCTACCGCAGCGGCGACGAGGAAGGCTGCAGCTGGACGCCCGAGGGCGTGCGCACGCCCTCGGGCTTCCGCGAGGCCTACGCGCAGTACGTCGAGGGCGGCTGGGCCGCGCTCAGTTCGCCGCCCGAGTACGGCGGGCAGGGGTTGCCGCCGTCGATCAACCTCGTCGTCGAGGACATGCTCGGGACCGCCAACTGGGCGTGGGCCATGTACCCGGGCCTCTCGCACGGCGCGACGCGCACGGTCAAGGCGCACGGCACCGAGGAGCAGCAGCGCGTCTACCTGCCGAAGCTCGTGAGCGGCGAGTGGACCGGCACGATGTGCCTGACCGAGGCGCACGCGGGCAGCGACCTCGGCATGCTGCGCACGCGCGCCGAGCCGCACGCCGACGGAACGTACCGGATCACGGGCACCAAGATCTTCATCTCCGCCGGCGACCACGACATGGCGGAGAACATCGTGCACATCGTGCTCGCGCGCCTGCCCGACGCGCCGCCCGGCACCAAGGGCATCTCGCTGTTCCTGGTGCCGAAGAAGCTGCCGCAGGCCGACGGCACGCTCGTGCCCAACAGCGTCTCCTGCGGGTCCATCGAGCACAAGATGGGCATCAACGCCTCTGCGACCTGCGTGATGAACTTCGACGGCGCGACGGGCTTCCTGATCGGGCAGCCGAACCGCGGCCTGAACCACATGTTCACGTTCATGAACGCCGCGCGCCTCGGCACCGCGATGCAGGGGCTGGCGGCGGCGGAACTCTCGTACCAGGGCGCGCTCGCCTACGCGCGCGAGCGCCTGCAGGGCCGTTCGCTCTCGGGGCCGAAGAATCCCGCGGGGGCGGCCGATCCGCTGATCGTGCACCCCAACATCCGCCGCATGCTGCTGACGCAGAAGGCCTACGCCGAGGGCAGCCGCGCCTTCCTGTACTGGCTGTGCCAGCTGGTCGACATCGCCGACAAGTCGGCCGACGCGGCGGCGCGCAAGCAGGCCGAGGACCTGATGGCGCTGCTGACGCCGGTGGCCAAGGCCTTCGTCACCGAGGCCGGCTACGAAGCGGCGAACCTCGGCGTGCAGGTCTTCGGCGGGCACGGCTACGTGCGCGAGCACGGCATGGAGCAGATCGTGCGCGACACCCGCATCGCGCTGATCTACGAGGGCACCAGCGCGATCCAGGCGCTGGACCTGCTCGGGCGCAAGATCATGGGCAGCGGCGGCGAGCTGCTGCGCGGCTTCGCCGCCATCGTGGAGTCCTTCTGCGCGGACAATGCGGGGCGCGAGGACATGGCGCCGCTGGTCGCGGCGCTGGCGGCCACCGGCAAGCGGCTCGAGGGACTCACGATGCACGTCGCGGGCGCCGCGATGAAGGACCCGGACGAGGCCGATGCCGCGGCCTTCGAGTACCTGATGTTCATGGGCTATTTCGTGCTCGGCTTCATGTGGGCGCGCATGGCGCGCACGGCGCTCGATGCGCTGGCGGGCGGCACGGCGGAGGCCGATTTCTACCGTGCGAAGGTCGAGACGGCGCGCTTCTACTTCCAGCGCATCCTGCCGCGCACCGAGAGCCTGGCGCTGTGCGTCGAGGCGGGCGGCGCCACCCTGATGGCCCTGCCGGAGGCGCATTTCGCGCTGTGAGCGCGTTTCCGCGCGGACCGGGCGCCGCTTCTCGCGCCCCGGTCCGCGCGCTTATACTGCGCGCCCCGGTGACAGGCGCCCGCGCGGCGCAGGGCAGTACACGATGGCCGAAGCAAGAAAACTCCACCCCGAGGACCAGCAGCGCGTCGACGTCGTCACGTCGACCGGGATCCACTCGGTCCAGCGCAAGCCGTTCCGTCCGCTGGTGCTGCTGGCGGTGATCCTCGCCGTCACGTCCGCGATGACGGTGCTCAGCATCGTGATCGAACGAATGTATATCCCCTGAGGCAAGTTTCCATTACAATGCGCGCCGCGTGGACAGGCCCGCGCGCCAGCAGGACGAATTCGGAGTGTAGCTCAGCCTGGTAGAGCACTGCCTTCGGGAGGCAGGGGTCGAAGGTTCGAATCCTTTCACTCCGACCAATTCGAAGGGCCGTCGCGGCACGCGACGGCCCTGTTTCCCCGGCCGCACGGCCACCGGTTTGCTTTCCCCGTTGCGCCACGATAAGTTGCGGCCAGTTTCCCCCGGGCCGCCGCCATGAGCAACGACACCCTGAACCTCGCCTGCCGCTACGCCGCGCTGATCGACGACCGTCGCTTCGACGAGCTGCACACCATCATGCTGCCCTCGATCCGCATCACCGGGCCCGGCTACGTGATGGATACCCTGCCCGAGGTCGAGCGCGGCATGGAAGTGCTGCGCCAGTACGACCGCACCTTCCACCTGGTGGGCAACCAGCTCGGCGCCTGGGGCGACGACGGCGCGTGGAGCGGCGAGACCTATTGCATCGCCTCGCACGTCTACCAGCGCGACGGCGCGGAATGGAAGCTCGACATGGCGATCCGCTACCAGGACCGCATCGTGCGCCAGCCCGACGGACTGCGCTTCGCCTCGCGCGAGCTGCGCCTTGCGTGGGTGCAGGACCTGCCGCTCACGATGGCGCGCTGAGCGGCTCAACCGGGCGCGCGCAGCGCGTCGCGGCCGGCGTCCGCGAGCGCGCACGGCGGCCCCGGAATCCCGCATTCGCGCCACAGCCGGGCGCTCAGCGCCGCCAGCGGTTCGTTGCCGTCGACCAGCCAGGCGGCGATGGCCGCCGCGACGTCCGGCCAGTGCCGGCGCGGCGCCGTCGCCCCGAGTGCGAGGAAATCGCCGATCACGCGCGTATCGAGCCGCCGCGCAACGCGCGCGAAGCCGAGCGCCTCCAGCGCGAGCGCATTCGAGAGTTGCTCCATCTGCCCGGCCAGCGGCTTGGCGAGAATGCGCTTGCCGTGGCACAGGGCCTCGCTGATCAGCTCGAAGCCGCAGTTGCACACGATGTGGCTGGCGCGGTCCAGCGCGGCGACGAAAGCGGCGCGACCCACGGGGTGGGTCGCGACGTTGCTGCGCTGCTCATCGCGCAGGCCCGGCCCGAACATCGCGAAGCGCCATCCCGGGATCGCGCGCAGCAGCGCGATCACGCGCTCCGGATCCTCGAACGGCAGGTACACCAGCGCCTCGCGCGGCGCGGCGGTCAGGCCCGTCGGGCGCGCGTCGGCGTCGACGATCGGCGGCAGCAGCGGCAGGCCGAAGTGGTGCCAGTGCAGCCCGATGCGCGTGCCGACCGGCGCGCAGGCCCTCAGCACCAGGCTGCCGACCACGTTGCGCCGCGAGCGCGGCACGCCGGGTTGCAGCGCGTACTGGTGACCCAGGCCGATGCAGTCGCGGCGCTGCGTGCGAGCGGCCCACGCGGTGACCGGTTCGAAGTCGGAAATCACGCGGTCGTAGCCGTCGAGGTCGAGCGCGCGCACGTCGCGCAGCAGCTCCCGCGGCGCGAGCTGGCGCAGCGTCGCGAGCGGGAGCACGCGACCGGCGCGGGTCGAAAAGCTCAGCCCGCGGCGCCACTGCCACGCGCCGAAGCATTCCATGTCGAAGAAGTCCTCGCGCGCGCGTCCCGAGAACAGCCAGTCGATCCGCACCTGCGGGTAGCACGCCAGCGCCCGCGCCATCGCGCGTGCGCGCGTCAGGTGGCCGTTGCCGGTGCCCTGCACGCCGTAGAGGATCTTCATGCGGCGAACAGCGCGCCCGCCGCCAGCAGCAGCGCGCTGCCGAGCAGCGCGCCGGCGGCGGTGTCGCTGGGGAAGTGCACGCCGAGGAACACGCGCGAGGCGCCGACGCAGCAGGCCCACGGATACAGCAGCAGCGCAGCCCAGATGCCGAACTCCTGCGTGCAGAGGCCCGCGAACAGGAACGCCGCCGAGGTGTGGCCCGAGGGAAAGCTGAAACGGTCCGAGGCGATCACCAGGCTGCGGAAGCCGGGCAGGATGTCCGGCGGGCGCCGGCGCCGGCACGTGTTCTTCATCAGCAGGTAGGCGGTGCGCTCGAGGGCGAAGGCCTGGCAGCCGAGCGTGAGGAATCGCGTCGCGTCGGCGGCCCCGGTGGCGAGGAACAGCAGCGGCAGCAGCAGGTAGAGCCAGCCGTCGGCGCTGCGCGAGATCCGGCGCGCCAGCACGAACACCATGGCTTCGGCGCTGCGGCGGTGGCACCAGCCGAAGGCGAGGACGTCGAGGCGGTGGATGTTGTCCAGCAATGCCTTCTCCCCTGCGCGATCGATCGGCCGGCCGTTCAGCGCGGCGCGCGGAAGCGCCGCGCCTCGGTGTCCTGGCGCCGCGCGCCGAGCTCCGCGCGCGCGTGCGCGACCAGTGGCGCCGCGCCGCGCTCGGCGCCGGCCTCGGCCAAGCGCAGGATTTCCCACAGCCTGCGGTCGGACAGGTTCTTCACGTCGATGGCTTTCTCAGCGTGCATGCGGGGCCCCTCCTCGCGGTGTCCGCGACCCATGCTGCGAGCCCTCTGTGACAGCTTCATTAAGCGCGCCCGCTGCGCTAGAGTCGCGCCACGCCGCTCCCGTGCATCACCGCACGGACGCCGCGGCCACAGGAGGACGCACGATGCCCGCCGGAGTTCTCGCGCTGATCGTGGCGCTCGTGATCCTGCTGCTGCTGCCCTTCCTGCTCGCCGACGCGATGATCTCGGCGCTGCTCGAGCTCGGCATCGCGCCGCGCGTGGCGACGCTGCTGGTGATCGGCATCTTCGTCGGCAGCCTGTTCAA
>CAYXJM010000017.1:0-6002 GCA_964465455.1 uncultured Klebsiella sp. | reverse complement strand
CGCCGCGCGTGGCGACGCTGCTGGTGATCGGCATCTTCGTCGGCAGCCTGTTCAACGTGCCGGTGTGGCGCCGCGGTCCGCGCGTGATCGCGTATCGCCCGACGGATTTCCTCGGCCTCGGCCGCCGTGCGCCGCGACTGTTCGAGTCCGGCGGGCAGCAGGTGATCGCGCTGAACGTCGGCGGCTGCCTGATCCCGTCGCTGATCGTGCTGTACGAGCTCGCGCGGCTGGTGCAGGCGGGCGGCACCCTGCCGCTCCACGCCGGCGTCGCGATCGCGCTGAACGTCGTGGTCTGCTACCTGATGGCACGCCCGGTGGCCGGCCTCGGCATCCTGTTGCCGGCGCTGGTGCCGGGTTGCCTCGCGGCGCTGGTCGCGCTGCTGCTGGCGGGCGGGCACGCGCCGCCGGTCGCTTTCTGCGCCGGCGTGCTGGGCCCGCTGATCGGCGCGGACCTGCTGCACCTGCGCGACCTCGGCCGGCGCGGCGCAGGACTGATGAGCATCGGCGGCGCGGGCACCTTCGACGGCATCGTGATCTCGGGCTTCCTCGCCGCGATGCTGAGCACCTGAGCGCGGCGCGTCTGCTAACCTGCGCTGCGTTCACCACCGAATCGCCGGAACCCGCCCATGGACCTGGAAGACTTCCGCCGCGAGTACCTCGCGCCCGGCCTGCACCGCAAGGATCTCGATGCCTCGCCGTTCCGCCAGTTCGAGAGCTGGCTGAAGCACGCGATCGACGCGGGACTGCGCGATCCCACCGCGATGGCCGTGGCGACCGTCGACGCGCGCGGCCGCCCCTCGCAGCGGCTGGTGCTGCTGAAGCACTGCGACGAGCGCGGCTTCGTGTTCTACACCAACCTCGAGAGCCGCAAGGCGCGCGAGATCGCCGGCAATGCGCGCGTGGCGCTGCTGTTCCCGTGGGCGGACATGGAGCGGCAGGTGCGCATCGAGGGGACGGCCGAGCGCATGGGCGCCGGCGAGGCGCTGAAGTACTTCCTGATGCGCCCCCGTTCCAGCCAGCTCGCGGCGTGGGCCTCGGCCCAGAGCCGCCCGCTGTCGTCGCGCGCGCTGCTCGAGGACGAGTTCGCGCGGCTGAAGCAGAAATTCGGCGAGGGCCGCATCCCGCTGCCCTCGTTCTGGGGCGGCTACCGCGTGGTGCCCGACGCCTTCGAGTTCTGGCAGGGCCGTCCGAACCGCCTGCACGACCGCTTCAGCTATGCCCTCGGCGACGACGGACAGTGGCGGATCGAGCGGCTCGCGCCCTGAGACGCGCGCTCACACCACGAGGTCGAGCTGCTGCAGGGTTCCCGCGGAGAGGTCCTCGCCGATCCACATGCCGCTGCGGCGCACCACCGCGAGCGTTTCGTTGCCGGCGGTGTTCACGCTGAACGGCGTTGCCACGCTGCCGAGGTACAGCGCGCCGATGCCGAGCGCGGAGAGCGGCGTCAGCACCTCGCCCCCGCCCGCATCGCGGGCGAAGGCCAGCAGTCGCGCGTACACGGCGTCGCCGGCGTCGATGAAGCCGTTGCCGTCGTCGTCGTGGCGCGCGAGCTCCGCGAAGCCGTCGCCGCCGAGCGCGCCGAACAGCTCGCGGCCGTCGTTGATGCGTCCGTCCCCGTTGCGGTCGAGCGCGAGGAAGGCGCTCGCGCCGGTGGCCATCGCCACCCGTTCCGTGGTGCCGTCGGCGTCGAGATCGAAGGCGTATTTCGTGCTGCTCAGCTCCGGCCCGTTGCCGGCGAGGTTGAGCAGCAGCGGGTCCTTGCGCCGGCCCGACGTGACTTCGACCGTCGTCGTGCTCTCGAAGTGGCGCTGCATCAGCAGCGACAGCGCGATGCGGGCCTCGCGGCCGTCGGCGGTGCGCACGGTCGCGTCCGCCGCGAACGCGCTGCTCTCGCTCTCGCTGTAATGCTCGCTGCGGCGCGCCGTGACCTCGAGCCGCGGCGTGGCCGCGGGCGCGGCGGCGTCGGGTGCCGCGGGCGCGTCGATCGTCGCGATGCGCACCTCGCGGCCCGAGAGCATTTCGATCAGCAGCTGCAGGTAGCGGATTTCCGGGTCCGCCATCGCCGGATCGGGCGCGGCAGCGTCCGCGGCGGCAGCGGGCGCGGCGGGCGGCGGCACCGCGACCGATACCCGCAGCTCGCGCTCGACGCGCTGCTGGCGCTGTTCGGCGTGCGCGGCGCGCATCGCGACCTGCGAGTCCTGGATCCTCATCGTCACCCCCGGCGGTACTGCAGGGAGCGTTATCGGCCGGGAGGCGCGGTCCTTGAGTGCGTCGGCCGCGGCGGCCCGCGGCGCGGGCGGTTCAGCCGGGGCTGCCCTCGAGAGTGAAGGCCGCGTGGCGGTCGAGTCCGAGCAGCGTCACCAGCCGCGGCAGGCTTTCCTCGAGGGTGGCGCGCAGCGTCCACGGCGGATTGACCACGAACACGCCGCTGCCGTGCAGGCCGTGCGCGGCGTCGGCCGCGCGCACCACCAGCTCGGCGCGCAGCCAGCGCTCGGGCGCCAGCCCCGCGAGGCGCCCCGGCAGCTCGCGCGATTCGCGGCGCGGGATCATCGGGTACCACACCATGTAGACGCCCGTGGCGAAGCGGCGCAGCGCCTGGCGCAGCGCGTCGACGACCCGCGCGTAGTCCTCGCGCACCTCGTAGGAGGGGTCCATCAGCACCAGCGCGCGGCGCGGCTCCGGCGGCAGCAGGGCCTTCAGCCCCGCGTAGCCGTCCTCGTTCAGCACGCGCGCCGGCACCGGGCCGGCGGCGAACTCCTGTTCCAGCAGCGCGTAGTCCGCCGGGTGCAGCTCGTGCAGCCACAGCCGGTCCTGCGCCCGCATGCGCATGCGCGCGATCCACGGCGAGCCGGGGTAGTACTTGAGGCGGTGGTGCGGGTTCAGCGCGCGCAGCAACTCGACGTAGCGCGCCAGCGCCTCGGGCAGCACGCCGCCGTTCCAGAGCTTCTCCACGCCGTCGGCGTACTCGCGCTGCGCGGCGGCGTAGCCCTGCGTCAGCGTGTAGCGCCCGGCGCCGGCGTGGGTGTCGATGTACCAGAACGGCTTGTCCTTGGCGGCCAGGTAGTCGACCAGCTGCAGCAGCACCACGTGCTTGAGCACGTCGGCGTGGTTGCCGGCGTGGAAGGCGTGGCGATAACCGAGCATCTCAGCGCTCTCCCGGCACGCCGGCGCGGGACGGCACCGCGCCCGCGGCGGGGCGATGGCATCGGCGTGCGGGACTGCGTGCGCTCATGGCTTGCCATGTCAGGGCTGGAGCCGGCAGTCTAGCCGTGATCGGCTTCGGGCGGGGCAACAGGGAGGGACAACAATTGCCGCAGGGCGTGCCGCGCACGGTGATCGCGCTGGGCTTCGTCAGCCTGTGCATGGACACTTCCTCGGAACTGATCCACAGCCTGCTGCCGGTGTTCCTGGTGGCGGGCCTGGGGGCCAGCCCGCTCGTGCTCGGCCTGATCGAGGGCGCGGCCGAGGGCGTGGCCAGCCTGACGCGGGTGTTTTCGGGCGTGTTCAGCGACCGCAGCGGCCGGCGCAAGCCGCTGATCCTCTTCGGCTACGGGCTGGCGGCGCTCAGCAAGCCCCTGTTTCCGCTGGCGGACTCGGCGGCGACCGTGTTCGCCGCGCGCGCGATCGACCGCCTCGGCAAGGGCATACGCGGCGCGCCGCGCGATGCGCTGGTCGCGGACGTCACGCCGCAGGCCGTGCGCGGCGCCGCCTACGGCCTGCGCCAGGCGCTCGACACGGTGGGTGCGGTGCTGGGTCCGTCGCTCGCGATCGCGCTGATGCTCGTGCTGGCGAACGACGTGCGCGCGGTGTTCTGGGCGGCCACCGTGCCGGCGCTGCTCGCCGTCGCGGTGATCGTGCTGTTCGTGCGCGAGCCGGCCGCCGCGCCCGCGCGCGCCGCCCGCGCGCACCCGGCACGGGACTGGCTGCGCCCGGGCCCGGTGCCCGCCGGCTGCGGTGCCGTGATCGTGCTGGCGGTGCTGCTGGCCTTCGCGCGCGTCGCCGAGGCCTTCGTGCTGCTGCGCGCGAACGAGCTCGGGCTCGCCGCCGCGCTGGTGCCGCTGGTGCTGATCGTGATGAACGTGGCCTATGCGCTCAGCGCGTGGCCCGCGGGCGCCTGCTCCGACCGCTTCGGCCGCAAGCCGGTGCTGGTCGCGGGGCTCGGCCTGCTGCTGGTCGCCGACCTGCTGCTCGCGCGCGCGGCGGGCCCGTGGAGCGCGCTGCTCGGGGCGCTGGTGTGGGGGCTGCACCTCGGCGCCACGCAGGGGTTGGTGGCGGCGCTGCTGGCCGACCGCGCGCCGGTCGACGCCCGCGGCGCGGCCTTCGGCTGGCTCAACATGGGCAGCGGGCTCGCGACGGTGCTCGCGGGTGTCCTCGGCGGCTGGCTGTGGACGCGGGTCGGCGCCGGCGCCACCTACGCCGCCGGCGCGGCCTGCGCGGCGCTGGCGCTGGCGCTGCTCGCGCGGCTCCCGGCGCACGGCGGCGCAGGCGCGGCGCCCGGCGCCGCGACCGCGGATTGATTACGGTCATTGCATGACGGCCGCCGCCGACGCACAGTCGCCGCCAGGGCCGACGGGGAGCACCGCGTGAGACTGCTGCTGCTGATGACGGGCAACGAGCTGATGAGCGGGGTCACGGTCGACTCCAACTCCTCGCTGATCGCGCAGAAGCTCGCGCCGCTCGACCGCCGGGTCGCGGCCAAGGTCACGATCGGCGACGACTTCGCGCTGCTGTGCGCGGAGCTCGACCGGCTGGCCGGGCTCGCCGACGTGCTGATCGTCAACGGCGGACTCGGGCCGACGAGCGACGACCTCACCGCGCAGGCGCTGGCCGAGGTGACCGGCGTGGCGTTGCGGGAGCACCCCGAGGCGCTCGCGCACCTCGAGGCGTGGTGCGCGCGGCGCGGGCTGGCGCTGAACGCCGCCAACCGCAAGCAGGCGCTGCTGCCCGAGGGCGCGACTGTCGTCCCGAACGCGGTAGGCAGCGCGGTCGGCTTCCGGCTGCGCCACCGCGGCTGCGAGATCGTGTGCACGCCCGGCGTGCCCTCGGAGCTGCGGCGGATGCTCGACGAGGCGATCGTGCCGTGGCTGGCCGCCGAGTTCCCGTCCAGCGAGCGCGTCGTGATCACGCGTTTCCAGCTCTTCGGCATCGGCGAGTCCTCGCTGCAGCAGCGCATCAGCGAGGAGTTCCCCGACTGGCCCGCGCACATCGAGCTGGGTTTCCGTGCCGGGGCGCCGACGCTGGAGCTGAAGGTGTCGAGCTTCCGCAGCGCCGACGAGGCCGAGCGCCTCGCCTGCGAGCGGCGCCTGCAGGCGATGTTCGCCGAGCACATCATCGGCAGCGGCGACACCAGCCTGCAGCGCTGCGTCGTGGAGCTCGCGGCCGCCGCGGGCAGGCGGCTCGCGACCGCGGAGTCCTGCACCGGCGGGCTGATCGCCGCGCTGCTGACCGAGGTGCCCGGCGCCTCGCAGGTCTTCGACGCCGGTTTCGTGACCTACTCGAACCGCGTCAAGGAGGGCGTGCTGGGCGTGGGCGCCGACACCCTGGCGCGCCACGGCGCGGTCAGCGAAGCCGTGGTGCGCGAGATGGCGCGGGGTGCGCTGGCGCTGAGCGGCGCCGACCTCGCGGTCGCGGTCTCCGGCGTGGCCGGCCCCGACGGCGGCACGCCCGACAAGCCGGTCGGCACGGTGTGGATCGCCTGGGGCGGCGCCGGCAGTCTGCAGGCGCGCGAGCTGTGGTTTCCCGGCGCGCGCAAGTACTTCCAGACCATGGTCGCCGCCACCGGGCTCGACCTGCTGCGGCGCGAGCTGCTCGGGATCGGCACCGAGCCGCGCTACTTCCGCGAACGCGTGCGCCGGAGCTGAACCATGGAGACGCCCTTCACCGCCGCCCCGCCCGCCGACGCACCGCCGGCCCCGCAGCCGCTCGGCGTTATCGAGGAGGTGCACGGGCCGGTGATCGACATCCTGTGCAGCCGGCTGCCGCCGCTGCACCAGGCGCTCTAC
>CAYXJM010000016.1:0-16078 GCA_964465455.1 uncultured Klebsiella sp. | reverse complement strand
TCGCCATCGCCTGCGTGATCGCGCCCATGCCGCCCACCGCGTGACCCCAGGCGCCCTTCCTGCCGTTCACCTCGCCGAAGACGTGGTGCAGCAGCACGTAGGCCGACCCGGGCGTGTCGGGGCTCGCGTAGTTGCCGACCACGGCGTCGAAGCCGAAGGCGGCCTTGACCGCCTCGCTCTCGAACCAGCCGTCGAGGAAGGTGCGCGCGGATTTCGCGAACAGCTCGAGCATGTCGCGCTGGCTCTCGAGCGGCAGTCTCGCCACGCGTCGCCCCTGCAGCGCGGCCGCCACCAGCGCCACCAGCCCCTCGCCCGCGTTCGGCGGCGCCTTCAGCGCGAGCGCGCGCAGCACGTCGGCCACCGTCTCCAGCGCCGCGTAATACGCGGGCAGGATCGCGGCGTCGTGCGCCGAGAAGCGGCGGAATTCCGCCTGCGTGCGCTCCAGCCCGCCGCCGAGCTTCAGGTAGCCGCCGTCGGGCTGCGGCAGGAAGTTCGCGATCGGCCGCTCGATCACGCGGTAGCCGTGATCGGCGAGCTTCATGTCGGCGATGACCCGGGGGCTCAGCAGGCTGACGGTATAGCTCGCCACCGAGTTGCGGTAGCCGGGATGGAACTCCTCCGTGACCGCCGCCCCGCCGATCACGCCGCGGCGCTCGAGGATGCGCACCCTGAGCCCGGCCCGCGCGAGGTAGAAGGCGCACACCAGGCCGTTGTGTCCGCCGCCGACGATCACCGCATCGTGCCTGCCCTTCACCGGATTCCCCCCGTTGCGGATGAACGCGCGCGGACGCCGCCACTGCCGCACGACTCTACAGGCGCGGCGATCGGCGGAACAAGCGCCGCTCGCGTGGCGACGCCGCTCGATCGCGCACCGCGATTGCAAGGAAGGCAGGCGGCAGGTAGCGTTACCGTCGAGCACAGGAATCGTGAACCCCATGCTTGCGCAGACCTCGTCATGGTGACCGTGAACACCGACTCCCCGGGCAGGGTGCTCGTCACCTCGGAAAGCACCGATGCCGCCGCGCTGGGCGAAATCGAGTCCCGACTGGCGCAACTGGACATCCCGCCGCCCGAACGCCGCTCCCTGGATGAGTGGCTCGCGGGCCCGCGGCAGGGCGTGCGCCTGCTGTGCGCGCTGAGCGACGCGGAAATCTGCCGCCTGCTGGCGCACGAGCGGGTGGCGGAATGGGAGATCGCGTGCCTGCCCCTCGCCAGCAATCGCAGCGCCCAGGCCAGCTTCGGTGTGCCCGACAACCTGTCAGCCGCCGTCAAGGGCGCCTGCAGCATCGAGAAGGGCACCCCGATCGATCTGCTGGTGTGCAACGGCCGGGTGGTGCTGGGCACGATCATCACCGGCGACGTGTGGGGCCTGCATTCCGACCGGATGGAGGAACAGTTCTGGCGCCGCCTCGGGCAAACCCTGTCGCGCCTGGGCAGCCTGCGCCTGCAGCCGTACACGCTCGCGACGGCAAAAGGCAACGCCCAGGATCTCGCGGCGATGGGCGTCATGGTGTTCGGGCACCACTTCGCGGGCAGCACCGCCACGGCCATCCGGGAACCCGTCACGCCCAACGACGGCAAGCTCACCGCGTTCGTGCTGTCGCCCACCAGCGTCACGGGCCATCTGTGGTTCCTGCTGAAGTTCCGACTGCTGCGCCGCCTGTCATTGAAGGATCTGCCGGACAGCGTCGGATACATCCGCAGCAACGCGCTGACCATATCCGGCAGACAGACCCTCGAAGCGACGCTCGACGGTGAAGTCGTCCAGGCCGAGCAGCTCCACGTCGAAGTGCGCGAAGCGGCTGCCAGCATCGTCGTCGGCAAGAGCCTGCAGCAGATCGAACTCGAGGAAGGCAGCGAACGCGAGGCGCTGCGCACCACGCATCTGCCGTCGATCGCCACCAGCCGCCTGCTGCGCGACAAGAACCTGCCGCTGTTCCCGCGCGCGGCCGAAGGGGATTTCCGCGAACTCTTCCGTGGCCTGAGAGAAAGTGCGCGCACCAGCACCGCGTTCGTCGTGCTGATGCTGCTGAGCACCCTGCTGGCGGCGACGGGCCTGTTCCTGAATTCCGCCTCCGTGATCATCGGCGCGATGATCCTTGCGCCGCTGATGGCGCCCCTGATCTCCCTGGCCATGGGCATCGTCCGCACCGATGCCCGGCTGATCCGCACCAGCCTGAAGACGCTGTTCTCCGGCTTGACCCTGGGCGTAGGTTGTGCGGCGCTGTTCGCGCTGATGACGCCGCTGCAGACCATCACGCCGGAAATGGACAGCCGTCTGCACCCCAGCCTGCTGGACCTGCTGGTCGCGCTGCTGTCGGGTGCCGCGGGCGCCTACGCCAACTCGAAGGAGCAACTGGCGCAGAGCATGGCCGGCGTCGCGATCGCCGTGGCCCTGGTGCCGCCGCTGGCAGTCCTCGGCATCGGCATCGGCTGGGGCAATCCGGACATGATCGTCGGCTCCGGCCTGCTGTTCCTGACCAACCTGATCGGTATCACGCTGGCCGCGAGCCTGACGTTCCTCGTCCTCGGGTTCGCGCCCGTGAGCCGCGCCCGCAATGCCCTCGCGATGAGCCTGGGGCTTCTGGCGCTGATCGCGATTCCGCTCGCGCTCAGCTTCCAGACCATGATCAGACAGAACACGATCCGGGTCGCGATCGATGAGATCGCGCAACAGAATCCGGCGGACGGGGTGCTCGAGGTGCGCGAGGTCTCGATTCGCGGCGAGCGGGCGATCGTGCGCATCGATATCCGCACGCGCGGCAGGCTCAGCGAGGCGGTGATCGCGCGCCAGAAGGCGCGCATCGTGGAGAGGCTCGGGCACGACATCGACGTGGAGTTCTCCCCGGTCTACGTGCGATGAGCATCGCCTGCCCGCACTATCCCGGGCCGCGCTTGCCGACGGCGCGCCACACCAGGCGCCCGGCCGCAACGTCGCCCTCCGGCTTCACGTGCCGCACAGGCGATTGCAGTGCACGCAGGTTCAGCCCGGCCCGCGCAACCAGGTCTGGCACGGGTGGCGGCGCGCCGAGTTCCGCCGTTTCCTCCTCGAAGAAGAATCGGCTCTCGTTGCAGGCCGGGCGCAATTCGTCCAGCCAGGTCGCGTTGGCGTCGAAGCGCGCAAAGAACGGTCGCTGCACCCAGTCGGGGTTGCGGCCCTGCAGGAACCGCAGCACCATCAGTTTCTCCCCGCCGATCTCGCTCACGCCCAGCATCTGCACCTTGCCCGGATTTGCCGACATGCTGGGGCCGCGCACCGTCCGGCACAGGCCGCTCACGCCCTGGTAGGCCTCGCGGAAGATTTCCCAGGCCCGCACCAGCGGCACGGAGAAATAGTGCTGCGCCCCGGTATCGCGCGCCAGGAACATGTAGTACGGCACGCAACCCAGATTCACCTGTTCGTTCCACATCCGCTGCCACAGTGCGGGATCGTCGTTGACGTGCCGCAGGAGCGGCGACTGCGTGCGGATCACGGCCCCGGTCGCGCGGATGCGCGCGATGGCCTCGCGCACGGGTTCAGGCTCGAGCTCGCGCGGATGGTTGAAGTGCGCCATGAGGGCCAGTTGGCGTCCGCTCTGCACGACCCTGGCGAACAGCCCCAGCAGCTCCGCCGCGTCCGGATCGCCGAGAAAGCGGTGGGGCCAGTAGCTGAGCGCCTTGCTGCCGATGCGGATGCGGCGCAGGTTGGGCAACCCGGCGTCGAGCACCGGCTCGATGTACTGCGCGAGGTTGCGCGCCGACATGACCAGGGGGTCGCCACCGGTGAGCAGCAGATCGCTCACCTCCGGGTGCGCGCGCAGGTAGTCGACGAGCAGGTCCGCCTCGCGGCTGGCAAACTTCAACTCCGACATGCCGACGAACTGCGGCCAGCGGAAGCAGAAGCTGCAATAGGCGTGGCAGGTCTGACCCTGGCTGGGGAAGAACAGCACCGTCTCGCGGTACTTGTGCTGCACCCCTGCCAGGCGCTCGCCCGCCAGCGCCGGGATGTTGTGGCTCGACTGGCCGGCCGGGTTCGGGTTGAGCTGAAGACGGATGCGGCGCGCGGCGGCCCTGATCACCCCTGCATCTGCCCCTGAGCGCAGCAGCTCGGCAATCTCCTCGTAGTGTTGCGGCAGCAGCATGTCGCGCTGCGGGAAGGTCAGGATGAACATCGGGTCGTCCGGAACCCGATCCCAGTCGATCAGCTGTTCCACCACGAAATTGTTGGTCTTGAACGGAAGCACCCGCCCGACGACCTCGATGTCGAACCTGGCTTCGTCCGACAGGCGATTCATCTGCGGAATGTCGCGAAAATTCGCGAGCGTGTAAGCCTTGTATCTGCTGTGTCCGGGCATTTACCTCTCCTGCTCGACCCTGTTTCCGGAACTTCAGCGACCCGCCGACCGCTGTTGCTGCGCGACGCCCTCGCCGCCCTTTTCCTCCCCCCTGAAAACGGTCAGGTGCGGGAACGGGATCTCGATGCCGTGGCGGTCGAAGGCTCTTTTCAGGCGCTGCAGGAACGCCCGCTTGACGGTCCACTGCTGCAATGGCTGCACCTTGAACCGGCAACGTATGATCACGGCGGAGTCGGCCCAGGCTTCCACGCCGGCGATCTCGATGTCGTCCAGGATCAGCGGCGCCAGTGCCTCGTCCGCGCGCATCGCGCCCGCCACGTCCCGCATCACCGCGAACACCTCCTCGACGTCCTCGCGGTACGAGACGCCGGCATCGATCACGGCGTAGGCAAAGCCGCGGCTGCGGTTGGTGACGGTGCTGACGGCGCCGCTGGGGATGAAATGCACATTGCCCTCGTAATCGCGCAGGCGGATGTAGCGCAGCGTTATCTCCTCCACCAACCCGCCCTTGCCGGCGATCTCCACGACGTCGCCCTGGCGGACCTGGTCCTCGAGCAGCAGGAACAGGCCGTTGAAGTAATCCTTGATCAGGCTCTGGGCGCCGAAGCCGACGGCGATACCCAGCACCCCGGCGGAGGCCAGCAGCGGCGCTATGGCCACGCCGAGTTCCGCCAGCACCAGCATCCCGGCGATCACGCCGATCGCTACCGCGAACACGTAGCGCATCACCCGCCCCAGCGTATCGAGCCGCTTGACCTGCTCGGGGTCGGCGGAGCGCTTCTGCAGCTGGCGCTTCAGCGCCGGGATGATGCGCCGCGACAGCAGCAGTCCGGCCCACGCGACGACCAGGATGGTCGCGATGCGCAGCGCAACGGCTGCCACCTCGGTCCAGGCCACGGCATCGCCGAGAAATGCCGTCAGTTCTTCCATGTGAGCTCCCCGATACTGTTCGCGAGCGGACGGAATTGCAGGTGATAGAGCATCTGCAGGTAACGAGCGGTCTCCTCGCGCTCGAGATTGCTCACGAATTTCCAGAACCCGTAGATGCGCGACAGCGTCATCATGCGCTCGGCGTAGCGCCGCCAGGTGTAGCGCGCCTCGACGCGTTGCAACGCTCCTGCCGACAGCGCGTCCCACGCGTGCGGATCGGCGGCGCTGCGCTCGAGGAAATCGGCGATCAGCGCGGCCGCCGCGGCCCCGTCGGTGGGGTCGACGTGGAAACCCGACACCCCGTGCTGGATGATCTCGCGCGGCCCCCCGTGGCAGGTCGCGAACACCGGCAGCCCCGATGCCATCGCCTCGATCACCGTGAGGCCGAAGGCCTCGAACAGGGCCGGTTGCACGAACACGCCGCGGCCGTCCGCGACCGTGCGGTAGATCTCCCCCGCGAGCAGCTTGTCCAGCCGCGCGCCCACCCACCGCATCTGGCCGTCGAGCCGGTGGCGATCCATCAGTTCGTGCATCAGCAGGATCTGTTCTCGCTCCTCGACGTCGTCGGAGGCGTCCGGATCGATGTGCCCGCCGATCAGCAGCAGGTTGGCCCGCTCGCGCAGCCGCGTGCTGGCGCCGAACCAGTCCGCGAGCCCCGTGAGGTTCTTGATGCGATCCATGCGCGCCAGGCTGAAGACGATCGGCTTGCCGGGGTCCTCGAAGCGGCCCCGGCAGGCTTCGCCGGGATCGTCGTCGTACAGCAACCGGGCGATCCCTGGCTGCAGCGAGCGCAGCCGCCGGTCCTGCGCGTTCCACGGGAAATACACGCGCTCGTCGGCGCCCGGGGACACGATGTTGAACTTCGGATCGAAGGTGTCGATGCCGTGCACCACCCGGTAGAGGCCCGGCATCGTGAAGGCCCCGTAGCTTTCGTACTGTCCGACGGTCTCGCCCGTACCGGCGATCTCCTGGAAGCTGCTGGTGATGATGAAGTCCGCGCTGTTCATCGCGATCAGGTCCGCGGTGTACTGGCAGGAGAAGTGGTAGGCGGACTCGTTCTCCTGCCAGTAGAGCGCCGAATGCAGGTACTTGTTCTGCTCCAGCGCGTGCGCGATGTTGCACTGCGTGACCCCGAGGCGCTGCGCCAGCAGCGAGGCGACCAGGTTGCCGTCGGAATAGTTGCCGATCACGAGATCGGGACGGCCGCCGAAGCGCGCCAGCGCTTCGCGCTCGACCTCGCCGGCATACTGCTCGAGGTACGGCCAGATCGCGAAGCGCGAGATCCAATCGCGCACGATCTCGCCGCCCGGGCGACGAAACGGTACGCGCACGATGGTCGCGCGCTCGCAGCCGAGGATCTTCTCCAGCGGCTGGCAGCAGGTCGTGTCCCCGGCCTCGGGCAGCAGGCGCGTGAACACCAGGATCTGCGGCTCCACCGCCACGCCCTGCAGGGCCAGTCGCTCGCGCATCTCGCACTCCAGCGCGCGCACCTGGTCGAGGATGTAGACGACCTGGCCTCCGGTATCGGGCCGGCCGAGCACGCCGTCCTGGGCGAAGTAGCCGTGCGGCGACAGGATCAGGATGCGCGAGATCATCGGGATGCGCGCGAGCAACGTCTCCAGCGCCTGCGCCGAAGGTGCCTCGAGGATGTCCGTGAGCAGGCTCATGGTATCGGCGACGCGCGCGGCGCAATCACCCCAGCCCGGCGCGAAGCCCAGCCGTCCCAGCGTTTCTGCCAGCTCGGTCCACGGCGTCTCCGGCGCGTGCCGTTCGAGTATCTGCTGCGCCTGTCGCAGGGCCGTGCGCAGCGCGGCGACGTCGCGGGTGTGCTCGTAGAGCATCAATTGCTGGCCTTCGAGCGTGTGCAGGCGCAGGAAGTTGAGCAGCCGCGCATGGCCTTCGCCGCTGCGCTGGAACATCGCCGCCGCGAGGTGGCGGTTGAGGAAGTGCACGCCCTGCCCGATGGAGCGTATCTCCTTGAGCCGCGGAAACTCGCGGTTGAACGGCGCGAAGTCCACTTCGAGCACCGGCTGTTCCGCCAGCTCCGGTCGCACGAGGGACTCCTTGAAGCGCAGGTACTGCGCGACATCGATGCGCTCCGGCACCGCCTCGTCGAGGTGCACTTGCAGGTAGTACCAGCAGCCGGCCTCCTCGCGCACCGCGAAGCAGGCCCACGGCGCCTGCAGCACGGCTTCCTGCAGCAGCCGCACCACGCGGTCCAGCGGTGTCCCGGGGCGCGCGTCCAGCCCGAGATCGGCCAGCCCCGCGAATATGCCGCGCAGGTCCGTCTGCAGCAGCAGCGGGCGCCCCGCGGCGAAGCAACTGCGCAGGAAGGCCTGCATCGCGTCGCGATGATCCCTGACCCATGTGCGGAGGTTCTCTATCATCCCGCCTCCATCGAGTAGCCCTCGCACACGAAACCGTAATGGTCGATGCCTTCCACGATGCCCGCGGCATGCGCGGCGCTGGCGAAGTAAACGCGCTCGAGCCCGCGCAGCCCGGCGAGTTCGGCGCTGTGGTTGCCGACCACCACGGCGAGCGTGTCGCCCAGCAGCATTTCCTCGTCGTTGCCCGAATCGCCCGCGACCAGGAAGCTGCCGAGCGGCAGTCCCCACTTGTAGGCGAGATAGCGCACGGCCTGCCCCTTGGAGGCACGCACCGGCAACACGTCCAGGAACGACTGGTGCGAATAGATCAGCTTGGCGCGCAGGCGTTGCGCGCGCAGCAGTGCCTGCAGCGCACGCAGCGACGGCATCGCCCGCGGATCGACGTCGTAGCTCAGCTTGAACTCGCGCTGGTTCGCGGCCGGCTGCAGGCGCAATCCGGGCACATCGGCAAGCGCCTGCGCCAGCGCGTCACGCCGCCACTGGTGACGGATGTGGTTGCGCCAGCCCGCGTCGGGCTGCAGCGTGCGCCCGTAATGGATCTCGCTCCCGACCGAGGTGATCAGCACGTCGGGCACGGGCACGCGCCACTGCGCGAGCACGCGCAGCGTGCTCTCGAGGCTGCGCCCGGTGGCGACCGCGAATCCGAGCTCGTGACCGCAGCGCTGCAGCATGCGCATCAGGGTCGCGAGGCTCGCCTTGTCGCCGATCAGCGTGTTGTCGATGTCGCTCACCAGCATGCGGCGTACGAATGGCAGCGGGCTGGGACCGGGGCGCAGATGGTCGACCAGGTGACGCCGCAGCTGCTTGCGGTTGCGGCGCAGCACGCGCCCGATCTGCTTCAGATACTTCGCGACGTGCGCATCCCAGGTGTAATGGCGCGCGACGCCGGCTATGCCCCTGCGTGCGCGACGCTGCCAGGCCCGGGGATCCGAGAGCACGGCCTCCAGGCCGGCCGCGATGTCGGCCGGATCCTGCGCGTCGACGAGCACGCCGTTGTCACAGGCCGCGATGATGTCGCGCGGCCCCCCGTCGGCGGTGGCCACGACCGGCAGGCCGCTGGCAGCGGCCTCGATGAGGGTCAGCCCGAAGGGCTCGGTCAAAGCCGCATTGACGAACACGCCGCGCCGCGACGCGGCCAGCCGGTACAACTCCGGAACGTCCTCGCCGCGGTGCTGCTTGGGGAGCGCGACCCGCCCCCACAGGTCCTGGCGATCGACCTCCAGCAGCAGCCCGGTGAGCACCTTCGCCTGGTCTTCGTCGAGTGCCAGGATGTCCTCGCGCTGGCCCGCCACGATCGCCAGGTTCGCCATGTCCCTCAGGCGCGTCGATCCCCCGTATGCCGTGAGCAGCCGTACCAGGTTCTTGCGCATCTCCGGACGAGCGATCGCGAGTATCAGCGGCTTGCGCGGCTGGACCAGGAAGCGATCGATCATCGCCGCCACCCGGGGCTCGACCGGCATCCGCCCCGGCGGCTTGAAGCGCGCGGTATCGGTGCCCGGCGGGATCACCACGGCGCGCGCGGGCTGGTAGCTGTCATACCGGCCGTACTGCTCCGTGCTCTCCTGGTGGGTGCTGGTGACCACGAGGCCGGCGTGCGCCAGCACTTCCTCCTCGGCGGCGATGCGGCGGCTGAAGTTGAACTGGCGCTCGAGCGTCTGCGCACTGCGCCCGAGGGCCAGCAGGCGCTCGCGCTTGCAGCGACCCAGCGAATGCCCGGTGTGGACCAGCGGAATGCCGAGCAGCTGCGACAGTTGCACGCCGACGTAGCCGGCGTCGGCATAATGGCTGTGGATGACATCCGGCAGGCGGCCGAGCTGGCGCAGGTAGGACACGGTGCGATCCACCATCTGGTCGAGGTGGTTCCAAAGAGCCTCCTTGCGCAGGTAGCGGCGCGGTCCGAAAGGCATCCGGATCAGACGCGCGCCCGGCCCCAGATGCTCTTCGGGGCACGCGTAGTCGGGCGCGACGCGCGGATCCTCGATCAGGCGCGTCAGCAGGTCCACGCGATCCACCGCCGGATTGCGCCCCAGCGCCCGCGCCAGCTCGAGCACGTAGAGCGTCTGCCCGCCGGTATCGGCGTCCACGCCCAGTTCCGGCTCCTCGGCGCGCAACAGCCCGTGCACGCTCAGCATCAGGACATAAAGCCCGCTCATGACGACGTCTCCCCGTCCAGCCCCCAGTCGGCGACGAAGGAGGCATAGAAACGGCCATCCTCCGGCACGGCTCCGCGCAGTCCGCACACTTCGGCGGCAAGGCGATTCGCGCGCTCGAGGCATTGCCCGACGCTCCAGCCCCGCAACAGGCCGAGCATGACCACGGCGGAAAACGCATCCCCCGCACCGACGCTGTCGCGCAACGGCGCGCGCGGCCGCGCCGGTGGCGTGTTGAAGCGGGACCCGCAGTCGTCGAGCAGCCACGCGCCGTCCGCGCCCTCCGTCACGAGCAGCCAGCGGATGCCGAAGGCGTCGACCAGGCGTTTGGCGAGCGTCGCGGGGCAGTTCCCGCGCATACGCACCGCTTCGGCAACGCGGTGGAGCTCCCCGGAGTTCAGCTTGACCACCTCGGCGCGCGCCAGGGACCAGCGCAGCACGTCCTCGTCGAGCGGGAACTCGCGCAGGTTGACGTCGAGGAAACCCCTCGCGCGCGTGGCCGCGAAGAGCGCCCTGAGCGCCTCCCGCGAGGCGCCGCGCTGCGCCAGCGTGCCGAAGTAGACCCACTCCGGCCGATGCGTGCGTGCAGCCCGGCGGGCCGCGTCGGGATCGATGAAATCCCATGCCTGGCCGGCGGGGATCTCGAAGCGGTGCCCCTGCCCCCCGGGCTCGAGCGTCACGTCCACGCGGCCGCTGGCATGCAGGGGATCGAGTTGAATGGCCTCGGTCGCCAGGCCTGCCGTGCGCATGCTCTGCAGCAGCATGGCGCCGCGCGCGTCGCTGCCGATGCGGCTCACCAGCACCGGTTCGACACCGGCGTGTCGCCCCAGGGCCGCGAGATGATGCGCGACGTTGAACGGCGCCCCGCCCGCGCGCTCCCCGTCGGGAAAGCAGTCCGCCAGCACTTCGCCGAAGAGCACTACGCCCGGTGAGCGCCGGCTCATCCGCAGCGCCGGAGCCATGTCCGCCGTCCCGATCGCGACGACGGATCGAGCCGTCCCGCGGGTGCGCCGAGAGCCCGCCCGGCGCGTGGCCATGCTGTGGTGATCGTCATCCGATCCTTCACCTGATATTCACCGGTATCACGAGAATTTCGAACCCTCCGCCGGCATAAAGTTCATGACAAAATATTTTTGTACAATAGCATATCATCGGCGCATTATCGAGCCCTGCCCCCCGGCGTGCCCGGATGACAGCGCCCGGGCACGCGGCGACAATGCGCACCGGCCCGGCCGGCAAGGACAGCGCAGAATTCCATGGCAAGCGAATCGTTTCCCGCAGCACAGCCGCGCACGCCTTCCTCCGCGGCCATGGAGATACTGAAGAAATTCCGCATCATCATCGGCGCCGTGCGCCAGCATTCGCGTGAACTCGAGAGCGCCTGTGGCGTGGGCGGCGCGCAGGTGTGGATGCTGGCTGCTATTGCCGCAACACCCGACATCTCGGTGTCGCGATTGAGCCGCGCTCTGTCGATACATGTCTCAACCGCCAGCAACCTGCTGGACAAACTGGCGAAGCGTGGATTGGTGGAGCGCTTGCGCAGCGACGACGACCGGCGGGCCGTCCGCTTGCGGATCACGCCGGCCGGCCAGGCAATTCTCGACCGGGCACCGCAACCGGTGAGCGGCCTGATCATCGACGCCCTGGGCAGGATGCCGCGCGAGTCCCTGGCAAGGCTCGACGAAGACCTGACCTGCCTCATCGACCACCTCAACACCACGGACCCGTCCGCAGCCAACGAGCCGCTTTGACACGTCGACGAGTCGCGCCCGCCCGCAGCGCGGGCGCGCGGCCGTCGAACGTGCAACGTCATTGACAGCGGCAGCCGCCAGGGCCTACCTTTACCAGAACGAACGTTCTGTAGGTTTCCGAGGTTCCGCATGCCCCGTCAGCCGGCCCGCGACAACGCGAGCAGGAAGAAGACGCGCGAGGACATCGTGCAGCTGTCGATCCCGCTGTTCGCGCAGTCCGGCTTCGACGGGATCTCTATGCGCGACATCGCCGCCGCCGTGGGCGTGACGCCGTCGGCGCTCTACCACCACTTCCGGGACAAGGACAGCCTCTACCTCGAGGTCATCGGCAGGACGTTCACCGAGAAGACCGCCGGGCTGCAGCAGATCCTGTCCGCCGGCGGCGATCCGCACGAGCGGCTGGAGAAGTTCATCGGCGCCTTCGTGCGCATCCTCGGCGAGGAGAAGGACTTCCAGCGCCTGCTGCACTGGACGCTGCTCGAGAGCACCGACGCGCGAATGCAGGCGCTCGCCGACGACGTCTTTCTCGACCTGGTGCGCCACGTGGAACGCCTCGTGCGGGAACTGCAGCTGGCCTACGACCCGATCCTGCTGACGGTGTCGATCATGGGCATGGTGATGTTCCCCTTCGAGGCCGCGAAGGCCGCCACCCACATCCCGGGCCATCGTGCCGCGCACGCCCGCCCCGCCGTATTGGCGAAACACATCGTCCAGCTGCTGCGCAACGGCATCGGTGCGCCGGCGGCGGACTCACCCGCAACGTCGTGACCAAGGACCCCGAGATGCCTGAAGGCAAGAGCCCCATACCCTCCCACGTTCCCGCCGAGCTGGTGCGGGATCTCGACTTCTACCACATCGCGGGCGCCGACCCCGACCCGTTCGCCGCCTGGGCCAGGATCAACGCCGGGTCGCCCGACGTGTTCTACACGCCGCACTACGGCGGCTACTGGGTGGTGAACCGCCCCGATCTCTTCGACGAGGTGCTCTCCGACCCGACGGTGTTCTCGTCGGAGCGCGGCGCCCTCGTGCCCGAGACACCGCCCGAGGTGCCGCTCTTCCCGCCGCTGCAGTTCGACCCGCCGCTGCACCGCGATTTCCGCCAGCCCTACAACCTGGCGCTGGCGCCCAGGAACGTCGTGGCGCTCGGCAAGCGGGCGCGCGAGGTCGTGAACGAGTGCATCGACCGCGTGCTCGCGCGCGGCGAGTGCGAGTTCATGCACGACGTGGCGATGCACGTGCCGGTCGCCATCGTGATGCAGCTGTTCGGCCTGCCCTTCGCGGACCGCGAACGCCTGATTCCGCTGGTGGACACCGTCACCCACAGCAACGACCACGCCGAGCGCCTCGGCGCGATCCAGGGCGTGTGGCAGTACGCCGCGGAGCAGGTGCAGAAGCGCATCGCCGAGCCCGGCGACGACGTGACGAGCAAGCTGCTGCAGACGAAGGTCGGCGAGCGCCTGATGAGCACGGAGGAAGCCACCGCCTCGGTGACGCTGCTGATCCTCGGCGGCCTCGACTCGGTGTCGCACACGATGGGCTTCATCATGAAGTTCCTCGCCGAGAACCCCGGGCACCAGCAGGCGCTGCGCGCGGATCCGGCATCGATCCCGGACGCGGTGAACGAGCTGATCCGGCGCCATTCGATCTCGTCGACCTCGCGCCGCCTGAAGCAGGACCGCGTGGTCGGCGGCGTGCAGATGAAGGCCGGCGACCGCATCTACCTCGGGCTCAGCCTGCACGCGCTCGACGAGCGTGCCTGGGACCACGCGCAGGAGGTGCAGCTGAAGCGCTGCCCGCGCGAGATCATGAGTTTCGGCAAGGGCAACCACAAGTGCGTGGGCATGAACCTCGCGCGCGCCGAGATCACCGCGCTGCTCGAGGAGTGGCTCGCGCGCGTGCCGCCCTTCGCGATCAAGCGCGGCGCCAGGGTCGTGACCATGACCGGACAGAACCTCGGCGTCCTGCAGCTGCCGCTCGCGTGGCAGGCTCCCTGAGCCGGCCGCGCCGTTACCGTCCCCAACCCATACCGGAGTATCTCCATGCCCAGACTGATCTTCATCGAGCACGACGGCACGAAGCACGTCGTCGACGCCCGGCCCGGCGAGAGCGTGATGCGCGCCGCCGTGGAAAACATGGTTCCCGGCATCCTCGCCGACTGCGGCGGCAGCTGCAGCTGTGCCACCTGCCACGCCTATGTCGCGAAAGGGATATTCCCCGCGCAGGACCCCATCGAAGCCGCCATGCTCGACTGCGTGCTCGAGCCGCAGGAGGACAGCCGGCTCACCTGCCAGCTGCTCGTCACGGCGGAGATGGGCGACATCGAGATCCGCCTGCCCGCTTCGCAGATCTGAGCACCCGCGCGCCCGGGCCCTGCCCGGCGGCGCGCTCCAGCGGAACCCGCGCATGTCACAGCAAAGGCCGAACCTCTACCAGCTGCGCACCTTGCTGGTCCTGCTGCGCGAGCCGAACCTGTCGCGCGCCTCGGAGATTCTCGGCCTGACCCAGCCGACGCTGAGTGCCGCGCTGAAGCAGCTGCGCAAGGACTTCGACGACCCGCTGCTGGTGCGCGCCGGCAAGACGATGGAGCTCACCGCGAAGGCGAAGGAGCTGATCGAACCGCTCGAGAAGGTCTTCGAGGCGGTCGACATGCTGTGGCGCACCGAGTCGCCGGATCCGCGGAAATTCTCGCGCCGCTTCATGATCGGCACCACCGACTACGGCGCGGCGATGCTGGCGCCCACGCTGGTGAACACGCTGTCGCAGCTCGCCCCGGGCGTCACGCTGCAGTTCGTGGACGTGCCCGAGCACCTGCCGGCGATCCGGCGCGAGAACGAGATCGACTTCTACCTGGTGCCGGACGCGATATGCCACTCGCCGTCGTTCCAGGGCATGAAATTCATCCCGCTGTTCGAAGACCGGCTGGTCTACCTGGTCGGCCGCTCCCATCGTCTCGCCACGGGACGCGAAGTCACCGAGGAGGAACTGGCGACGGAAACGTTCGCCTCCTACCACATCGGCACCGAGCGCCATTCGATGGCGGTGCGCAAGTCGATGGCACTGATCGAGGAGAACCGCAGGATCGCATTGAAGATCCAGCAGTTTTCGCTGCTGCCGCTGATCGCCGAGGAGACGGCCTGCGTCACGATCGTGCCGCTGTTGCTGGCCCAGAAGCTGGAGCACAAGTTCGCCTGCCGGGTGATCGGCGAGGCCCGCCCCGCGGTGCGCTTCAACTTCTGCCTGATGTGGGATCCGCTGCGCCAGTCGGATCCCGTGCACCAGTTCCTGAAAGACCTGCTGAAAGAGCGCTTCGCGCGCGCCGGCGCCGGGCAGTAGCCTCCCGCCGGCTAGGCCTGCTCGACCTTCGCCGCCGCCACGGCCTCCTGCATGATGTCGTCGAAAGGCCGCCCGGCGCGGTAGCCGCGCACGAACAACTCGACATCGAAGCTGTTGCCGATCGGGTTCGCGCAATACTCCGGCGACTTGAAGTAGGCCTTGCACTCCTCGGCCGTGGCGAAGTTGTTCGCCTGCAGCTCGACCTCGTTGCCGTCCGGATCGCGGTAGTAGAGCGAGGTGGTCACGCCGTGGTTGTTCGGCCAGAACGGCACGATGCCCGCTGCCTTCAGCCGCTCGTAGGTGCTGACCAGGTCCTCGATCGAGGCGTAGCTCCACGCGAAGTGCGCCATGCCCACGCTGGCCGGATCCAGGTCGGGGGCCGAGGGCGGCCAGTTGCCGAGCACGATGCGGTGGTGCTCGTCGTCGAAGGTGAGGAAGGTGAGCATCGGGTCGGCGTAGACCGGCTCGGCATGGAACACGGTGCGGTACCAGTCGACCATCGCCTCGTACTGCTTGGTCTTCAGCACGATGTGCGCCATGTGCGTCGGCACTATCTTGCGGCCGGTGGAAGCTGCGGCTGTCATGGTCATTTCCCTCGCGTGATGAATGGGTGATGCGGGCAGCGGATCGGCAGCCTGCTCAGGGCGCGACCATCAGGACCGGCACGCCCTTGCGGTGCGCGATCTTCCAGCCCTCGGCGGTGCGCTCGAAGCTGTCCTGGAATTCCGCGATGGCGTTCGGCCCCTTCACGGTTGGCACGGGGGCTTCCGCGCGCTGCGCGTGGTAGAGCGTGACCTGCGTCACCGCCCGCGCGCGGTCGGCGCCCAGCTCCACGAAGAACGGCTCGCCGCACAGGTGGCGCGTGATCACCGACTCGGGGCGCCCGGCGAATATCGCGGCGATCTGCTCGCGTCCGCACGCCATCAGGTCCGGGCGCTCGAACACGGCATCGGGCGCGAACAGCGCGACCGCCCGGTCGAACTCGCGGTGGTCCACGTGGTAGGCAAAGGCGGCGATAACCTCGCGGCAGGCGCGCCGCACGCTCTCGAATTCGTCGTTCACTGCATGTCTCCTGTCGGGTTCGGGGGGTTCAGTCCGCGCCGGCGCCGCGCCGCGCCGCGACCTCGGGGCGGTTGGCAAAATCGACGTACCAGTCGAGCAGCGCGGGATCGGCCATGGCGTCGCGGCTCGCG
>CAYXJM010000015.1:9885-17158 GCA_964465455.1 uncultured Klebsiella sp. | reverse complement strand
GACCTCGTGGGCAACGGCCTGGGCGCCGCGCTGGTCGATCGCTCCGCGCGGATTGCCAGGCGCTGCGGCTACTCGCGCATGACCGCGCAGGCGAGCGGCAACTCGCGCCACTTCTTCGAGAAGCGCGGCTTCCGCTGCGTGCTGGAGCAGGCGCGCAACGACGTGCTGGAACAGCGCCGCATCGAGTCCTTCATCGCCTACCTCGAACTGCCGCTGTAACTGCCGCCGCCCGGCGTGTAATCTGCCGCCCTCGAGCGGACGGACCCATCGCGGCAGCATGAACACTCCCGACCTGAAGCAGCTCTTCGCCGCCGGTGCGCAACTGTTCCAGCAGCGCCGCTTCGGCGAGGCGGCACGAGTGTTCCGGCGCGTCACCGCGATCGCGCCGTCCGCGGCGCCCGCCTGGTGCAACCTTTCGGCGGTGCTGGTCGAGCTGCGCGAGGCCGACGAGGCGCTCGCTGCCGCGGAGCGGGCCATCGCGCTCGCGCCGGCCTTCGCGCCGGCGTACGCCAACCGCGGCGACGCGCTGCGGATCGGCAGGAAGGACCTCGCGCTGGCCTGCGAGTCCTACCGGCGTGCGGTGGAACTGCAGCCCGGCTCGCCAGACTTGCTGAACAAGCTGGGCACCACCCTGCAGGCGCTCGGACAGCTGGACGACGCGGGCGAAGCCTACGCGCGCGCGCTGGCGCTCGACCCGGCGTATCGCCTGGCGCGGCTGAACTACGGTTGCCTGCTGCTGCTGCAGGGCCGCGCGGAGCGTGCGCGTGAGGTGGCGCGCGAGGCGCTCGCGCTGCCGGGCCTCCGGGAGGGCGAGCGGCGGGATTTCGTCGCGGCCCTGGAGATCATGGACCGCAACGTGGCGCTGGCGCCCGCGCTGCACACCGCGGTCACACGGCGCGAGCCGGCACCGTTCGTCGAGCTGGCCGCGGCGCCGGCGGGTGCCGCGCGGCCCTTCGACGCGGCGCTCGAAACGTGCATTGCCGAATGCCTGCAGCAGTGGTCGGGTAATGCCGCCGGGCATTCTCGGGCGCCGCCGCAGCCTGATCCGCTCGGCGACATGCTCGAGGCGCACTACTCCGCGCACCTCGGCGAGGACGCGGCATCGGCACGCGGGACCATCGACTATCTGCGCGAGTGGGGCGAACGTGCGAGTGCGGAGCTCCCGCGCCCGGTCGACGACAAGCTGCTCGACGCCCACAACTACTACGGCGCGATCCGGCATTACCGCACCCTCGGCGGCGGCGCCGGCTGCGACTCGCGCCACGTCGCGGGCTGGCTGCGCTACTGGCACGCGCTGCTCGGCAGCCACCGCCCGGAGGTCGGTCCCGGCGAGGTGAAGGCCTTCCAGAACAGCGTGATCATCAACCCCGACATCGAGCGCACCGAACCGGCGCTGGTCGAGGGCACGCTGGAGCACATCCACGCCACCCTCTACGCGACGCTGTCTCCCGGCATCGCCCGCGCGGTGGTGGTCTACTGGACCATCATCGATGTGCATCCCTTCGCCGACGGCAACGGCCGGCTGGGCCGGCTGCTGATGAACCGCGAGCTCGAGACCGCTGGACTGAGTCCCGTGGTCATGCCGCTGCGGTTGAAGCCGGTTTTCGGCAAGGCGCTGAAGGCGATGCGCTTTCGGCATGACCTCGCCCCCTTCGTTGCGTGGCTTGCCGAGTGCGACGCCTGTACCCGCGCGATCCGCGCCGAGCTGGCGGACTACTGAAGCCCCGCCCGGGGCCGGCGCCTCAGCCGCGCGTGAACCGGTAGGGGATGGCGTCGGTGTCCTCCGGCAGGCGCCACTCGTCGGGATCCTCGTAGCAGTAGGCGTGATCGAAGAAGTTGATGAAGCCGCTGGGCTGGCTCTCGAGGTTCTGCACGCCGTGCCACACGTACGGCGGGATCAGCAGCGTCGCGGGGCGCATGCGCCCGAGCTGCAGCACGTCCAGCTGGCCCCTGGTCGGCGAGCCCTCGCGGTCGTCGAACAGCACGATGCGCAGCGCGCCGTCGGTCACGAAGATGCGGTCGGTCTGGAGGTGGTGGCAGTGCCACGCGCTCACCGCGTGCGCGCGCAGCGTGACGTGGATCATGTGGCGGATGGGCACGCGGCCGATGTCCCACTCCGGGCGCACCACCTCGGTGGTGACGCCGTTGCGCGTGAGGATGTTCGGCATCTCCTGCAACTGCACGCCGTCGACCAGCCGGCGCAGCACGCGTCCGCCTGCGGCCACGGTCTGCGCATCCTTGATTCCCGACTCGTCCATCGCTGTTCCCCCTTTTGCGTTGCGCTGGCGCCGGCAATGCTGCGGGATCTCCCGCGCGCGATCAATCCAGCACGCAGGCGGACAGCCCCGCGCACCAGCGCTGCCACATCTGGCGCAGGCGCCGTTCCAGGGCGCGGGCCACCTGTGCCGGCACGCGCCGGGCGTCTTCCTCGAGCCGGGACCTGAGGCCGGCGCGGATGCGCTGCAGCTCGTCGGGCCGGGCGGCCGCGCGCACCGCGATCGCGACGTACTCCGCGGCCGATCCGGCGACGAACTCGCCGAGTCCCGCGGCCGCCATGCTCGCTGCGCCGAGACGGGCCACCAGCGACTCGCCGGCCCGCGTCACCGTGGGCACGCCCATCCACAGCCCGAACTGCGCCGTGGTCGAGCTCGTCCACGGGAAGGCGTCGAGCAGCAGGTCGATCTCCCCGTGTGCCGCGAGGTACTCGGCCATGCCGAGGCGCGGCAGGAAGTCGAGGCGCCGGGCGGCGATGCCGGCGGTCGCAAAACGCGCGCGCAGCGCGTCGGCGCGCGCCTCGTCGCCGACGGCGCCGATCACGAGCCGCGCGTCGGGCACGCGCTGGAGGATCTCGATCCAGCCGGCGGTCACCTCCTCGCCCAGCTTGTTCATGCGGTTGAAGCTGCCGTAGGTGATGTAGCCGTTGCGCGCGAACGGCGACGGCGAGAGCGCCGGCAGCTGCTCCGGCCTGCCGAACACCAGCATCGAGGGCAGGTAGGCGAGGCGCTCGGTGAACAGGTGGTCGAGCCTGCCCGGCGGCGCCAGCATCGCGTCGACCAGCCGGTAGTCGATGCTGCGCAGGCCGCTCGTGCCGGGATAGCCGAACCACATCACCTGCACCGGCGCCGGCCTGCGGGCGAAGACGGCCAGGCGGTTCCTGGCGGTGTGCCCGGAGTGGTCGATGAGCACGTCGATGGCGTCGGCGCGGATGCGCGCGGCGATGGCGTCGTCGGAAAGCGTCGAGACGTCCACCCACTCGAGCGCCAGTTCGCGCAGGCGCAGCGCCAGCGCGTCCGTCGCCGGGCTGGTGTCGTAGGCGACGAGTCGCACCGCGGCCGGGTCGAGCTCGCGCCACACGGGTTCCAGGAAGCGCGCCACCGGGTGGTCGCGCAGGTCGCCCGACAGCACGCCCACGCGCAGCGGCCGCGCCGGGTCGCGATCGTTCGCGTGCGGCGCAGCCTGCGCGCCGAAGCGGGCGTCGACGTAGTCGCCGAAGGCCCGGTGCGCCGCGAACACCTCGCGCGGATCGGCGCGCGCGTCGTGCGACAGGCAGTACAGCTCGCTGCTCCAGCTGCCGAGGTTCGCCGGCTCCAGTTCGCGCGCGCGCCGGTAGTGACGGCGGGCAGCCTCGATGTCGCCGAGGCGGTCGTGCAGACTCCCCAGGTTGATGTGCGCGACCGGGTGCCCGGGCGCGAGGCGTACCGCCTCGGCGGTCGCGGCGCAGGCCTCCTGCAGGCGCTGCTGTGCCGCCAGCTCGGTGCCGAGGCTGAGCAGCGCCTCGACGCTGCCGGGCGCGATGCCGAGGCTGCGGCGCAGCGCGCTCTCCGCCTCGGCGTGGCGATCGAGCCGACCCAGCACGTTGCCGAGCTGCAGCCACGCGGCCGCGAGTCCCGGCGCGAGCTCGACGGCCCGCCGCGCGAGGCGCAACGCCTCGGCGGGGTTGCCGGCCTCGAGCTCGTTGCCCGCGGCGTTCGACCACAGCCCCCCGGCCGAGGGCGCGAGCGCGATGGCGGCGCGGAAAGCCTCCCGCGCGGCGGCGTGCTCGCCGGACTTGCGCAGCACGACGCCGAGGTTGTCCCAGATCGAGCGGTCGCCGCACCCGAGCGTCGCGGCGTGGCGCAGGTGATCGCGCGCCGCGGCGAGATCGTTGCGCGCGAAGCAGGACATGCCGAGCAGCTGCCAGGCCTTGGCTGCGCCGGGATGGTCGCTCACCAGTTGCCGCGCCATCGCCTCGCACTCGGCGAGGCGATGGGCCTGGAACAGCGCGTTCCAGCGTGCGAGCGCCCCGGCGGGAAATCCCTGCGCGGAGGGTCCGCCGTTCGATCCGGAGCTCATGAGGGGCGTCTGTCGCTGCGGCGCGGCGCCGGCTTCACACGCGTCCGCCGCGCCCGTCGGCCTCGGCCAGCGCGCGCAATTCGTCGCGAGCCAGGTTGAGGCTGGCGGTGTCCTGGCGTGCCCAGTGGTCGAGCCGCGCGCGGGCCGCGGCGACTTCCGCCACGGTCCGCTCCTCCGGCAGGCCGGCGAAGAACACGCGCGAGAGCAGCGCGCCGCTCGCGCCGAGCCGCGGGTACTGCGCGTAGACGAGCTCGGACGGGACTGGCAGCGATGTGTCCAGTGCGCGGCCGATACCGCCGACGGCGAAGGGCAGGCCGCTGCCGCGCACGACGGCGCATGCGTCTTCCAGCAGGTTGCTGCACAACACGGCGAACTGGTTGCCCGCGCCGAGGTCCAGCGACAGGTCGTTCAGGCCGAAGTGGATCTCGTCGAGACCCTCGAGCCGGCACAGTTGCGCGACCTGCGAGGCCGCGCGCACGGTTTCGACCAGCAGCACGCTGCGCGCCCGGCCGCCGATCGCGTCGACGAAGCGGCGCGCCTCGTCGACGTGGTGGAAGTGCGGCAGCATCAGTACCTCGGCACCCTGCGCGAGCAGCCGCTCGATCTCGGCCGCGAGGCCCGGGTGCGGAGGGTTGCAGCGCACGAAGCGGCGTGCGCGCGCGAGCGCCGCGAACACGCCCGGCAGCTCGGCCTCGGTGTGGTCGGATATCCAGCGGTTCATGCCGCCCTGGCGTTCCTGCTTGCCGAGGCGCTCGAGGTCGGGGCCGATCCGGTCGACGCCGGCGCGGTCCGCGGCCGCGGCGAGCGCGGGACGGTTGGTGAACAGCGTCAGGCGAAAGGTCCCGCCGAAGCTCATGGTCCGAGGCCGCGGTTGCCGACCAACAACATGCAGTCGCCTTCATTGACGTGACGCGCGTCACGATAGCAAAGCCGGCGGCGACTGTCTGCCCGGAGTCCGCTCCACGTTCGTGTGCCGCTGGACAAGGCTCCTCGATGACATCGCCCGCCAACACAGCGACAATGACGCCGCCCGCCGCCTCAATGGCACCTCATTCGACCACTTGCAGGCTCATGTCCGGATCGGAAAGAAATTGAACACCCAGGAACTCAGGCGTCTCATTGGCGCCGGCGCACAACTGTTCCAGCAGCGACGCTTCGCGGAGGCCGCGCAGCTGTTCCGCCGCGCGACCGATCTCGCGCCTCGTTCGGTGGGGGCCTGGTGTAACCTCGCCGCTGCACTGGTCGAGTCGCGCGAGCCCATCGCGGCGCTCGCGGCCGCGGATTGCGCGGTTGCGCTGGATCCAGGCTGCGCGCCCGCGCACGCCAACCGCGGCGATGCGCTCAGACTCGCCAAGTTCCCGCTCGAGCATTGCCGCGATGCGTACCGTCGCGCGGTGGAGCTTCAGCCGCGCTCGCCCGACCTCCTGAACAAGCTCGGCACCACGCTGCAGGCCATGGCGGAACTCGACGAGGCCGGCCGGCATTTCGCGCAGGCGCTCGAACTGGCGCCGCGCTACTGGTTGGCGCGTCTCAATTATGGCTGCCTGCTCGTGCTGCAGGGCGAGACGCAGCGCGCCCGCGAGATCGCGCGGCAGGGCGCTGCGCTGGCCGGTGGCGACGAGATCCGGCGGCGGGAGTTCGGCGATGCCGTCAGGATCATCGACCGCAACGCGGCATTGCAGCCGCTGCTCGTCGAGGCGTTGGCGCGGAGTTCGCCGCTGGCCTTCGTCACGAATCCGCTGGCGCGTTCTCGTGGCGGGCCGGTCCATGACGAGTCACTCGCGGCCTGCGTCGCCGGCTGCCTCGCTCGCGCGCCGGACGATGCGCAGGGGCACTCGCGCATCGACGGCGCGCCGGACGAGCTCAGCGACATGCTGGAGGCGCATTTCTCGGCACACCTCGGCGAGGACGCGGCCGACGTGCGCGCCACCATGGCCTTCCTGCGCGAGCACGGCACGCGCGGGCGCGACGCGCTGTCTGCCGGGACCGACGCGAAGCTACGCGATGCGCACAACTACTACGCGGCGATCCGGCACCATCGCGAGGTCTGCGGGCCCGCGGAATGCGGCGCGGACAACGTCGTGGCGTGGCTGCGTTACTGGCACGCATTCCTCACCGCGCATCGCCGCGAATTGTCGCCGGGGCAGCTGAAGGCATTTCCCAACAGCTTGATCGTCAACCCCGACGTCGCGCGAACGGCGCCCGGGCTGGTCGAAGGCACGCTCGCGCACGTGTACGCGAGCGCCTGTCCCGCGCTCGCGCGGGGCGCGGCGCACGCCGCGCTGGTCTACTACGTGATTGCCGACGTGCACCCCTTCGTGGACGGCAACGGGCGGCTCGGCCGCTTCCTGATGAACCGCGAGCTGGCCGCCGCGGGACTGGCTCCGGTCGTCACGCCCGGTAAATACAAGCCGCCGTTCACCGGTGTGCTAGCGGCCATCAGACGCGACCACGACCTCGGCCCCTTCGTGGCGTGGCTAGCCGCCTGTGACGCCTGGACGCGCGGGATGCGCAAGGAGATTTCGGGAGCATGAGCGCCTGCCGCGCCTCGATTCGTGCCCGGGCGCGCTGAACGCGGCAAGGGATCTTGTCGTTCTCCGCGCGCAGGCGAGGGGACCATCCGGGGTCAGGCCGGCGATGCGACGTCCTGTGCAACAGCCCGCAGGCCTGCGTCGGATCCCATGATCTCGCGTGCAATGGAACGGCCGACCAGCACCGCCTGTGCGCGGATCCCCACGATGCTCTGCCCGGCTCCCAGTACGCCCCCGGTCTCGAACAGGAATCCGCGGATCAAGGGTCCCACCGCGAAGAGGCCGGGTGCCGCTCGAAGCTCGGGATCGACCTGTATGCCGAGTTCGAGAGGATGAGCCTTGATCGTGTGCGTCGAGAGCAGGCTGCGAATCACGGGGTGCCGGGTCCTCTGCACGTCGAACGAAAACCC
>CAYXJM010000015.1:7988-9785 GCA_964465455.1 uncultured Klebsiella sp. | reverse complement strand
AGCTGGGGTTCACGGGCCACGACCACCGTAGGACCCTCGTGATGCTCCACCTGGTATCTCAGGTGGAGGAAGTCCACCGCCGTGAGCCCCCACCCGAGCACCATGACCCTCGCCCGGGATTCCAGCTCCGCGCAGATCCGCGAGAGCGCGGCCGGACAATCGACCACTCTCACCCTGCCTTGTGCACCGGGCTGCGAGAGCACATCGGTCACGGCATCGGGAAGAGCGGAATCAAGGTGTCCGGACGCAAGAACCACTTTCGAATACTTCCGATCGACGATCCGGTCGTCCGCGCTGGACCTCGAGACCAGCGTCCACCGGCGCGAATCGGAGCGACCCACGTCTAGAACTTCCTCCTCGAGGGTGCGGACGCGCACGCCGATTGCCGCCCCCTCCGCGATCGCCGAGTCCAGGATGTCCTCGAGGTACAGCCGATAGAGCACTCGCGGACAGTAATCCGCGAGATCGAATGAGCGCTCCTTCAAATCGTCGGGCCATCGGCGCCGGTCCGCGCGGGACAGCCAGCGATGGAGATGCCCGGGATCTTCCTTGAACGCGGACATGTTCGAGATCGGGCCGTTCATCGTCAGGACGGGATCCTGCGAGGACTGGTAGGCAAGCCCGCCCCTCTCGGCTTGCTTCTCGAAGATGTCGATCAAGACGGCCTGCGAGGTTCCCGCTTCTCTCAGCGCATCGACCAGACGCTTCACGGTCAGGATCCCGGATGCGCCTCCCCCGATGACTGCGACGTTCACGCGCCCTTATCTCGCTGCGAAGACGAGCCATATCGTCGCACCGGGCGGTAGCGATGCCCATCGTGCTCCGGCCGCGCGCAGCGATCGCCGTCGGCCGGCGACCCCGGGCCCGGATGCTCCATCGCGACGGTCGCGTGGCCGACCGGGAACATGTGTACGCCTTCGTTAACGTGACGCGCGTCACAATAGCAAAGGCGGCCGCGACTGTCTGCCGGGGCGGGCGGCCGCGGCATCAGGTCTCGGTCAGCGAAGCCACATAGTCGCGCGTGAAATCCTGCGCGGCCCGGATCTGCCCGCGCAGCGGGCCGAGCTCGCGGGTCTCGCGGCTCGCGCGCAGCGCGGCGTTCCACGCGCCGGCCGACGCGTCGGCAAACAGCACGGGCGGCAGTCCCTGCCGTTCGAGTTCGTGGTTCAGCAGGAAGCGCGCGACGCGCCCGTTGCCGTCCGTGAAACAGTGCGTGGCCAGGATCAGCATGTAGTTCAGCGCCGCGCGGGCGTCGGCGTGCGTCAGCGCGGGCAGCAGGTCGCGATAGCAGCGGCGGATCGTTCCCGCCACGCAATCGGGCGAGGCGAAGGGGTTGTCCATGCTGGCCGGAATCCGGTTCTGTTGCAGCTTGAACAGCCCCGGCGCGTATTTCGCGTCGTCCAGCCCGTGCAGGATCAGCCAGTGGCAGTAGCGCAGGGCAGCCTCCGGGTGGCGCGCCTGCAGCGCCGCGAGGCCGCCCGCGCGCCGCCACCGGATCGCCTGCGCGTAGCGCGCCAGGGCGGGATCTGCCGCCGCGGCACCGGCGTCGTCCTGGCGCGACAGGGTCCGCCGGCACTCGTGCAGCGCGTCGCCCCGGTGCAGCGCGAAATGGGCTTCGATCAGCGGCCAGTCCGGTGGCACGGTCCAGGCGTCGGCGGGTGCGGGGGCGGCGCGGGCGCTCGCGCTGCCCGCAAGCGCCGTCATGAGCGGGTCGATGACGGGATCGGGTGCGATCAGCGCTGCGGGCGTCGCGTCGAGGGCGGCGACGAGCGGCTCGAAGTCCTCGTGGGCGAAGGC
>CAYXJM010000015.1:0-7888 GCA_964465455.1 uncultured Klebsiella sp. | reverse complement strand
CAAGTCGCCAGCTGCCGCGCAGGATCACGCCGAGCCGGTTGCAGGACCCCGCGTCCGGCGAGAGCTCGAGCGCCGCCTGGCACGCCGCGAGCGCCGCGTCGTCGCGACCGAGCAGGTAGTACGCGCGCCCGAGATTCAGCAACACCGCCGGCTCGCGCGGCGCGAGCGTGCGCGCGTGTTCCAGTACCTGCACGGCTTGCTGCGGACGGTCCAGGTCGAGCAGCGCGCCGCCGAGGTTGGCCCAGCCCTCCATGCGCGCGGGCTGCAGCGCAGCGGCGGCGCGAAAGGCCCGCGCGGCCTGGTGCAGCTGTCCGCGCGCGTGCATGGCCTGCCCCGTGCGCATGGCCTGCAGCCAGGCGCGCCGCGCATCGGGCGCAGTGTGCTCGTCGGTCATCAACGCTTCCCCGGCGCCCCATCCCGGCTGCAAGCATAATCGGGCGTAGTGCACGATGCGAGCGAGGTTGGCACGGTGCTTGCCGATGGGAGAGCCTGAGGCTAACCTTCGTCCTCATAACGCAACACTGACACACACAAGGGGCTCAGCATGCGCAAACTGACTGCCGCCGGCGCGCGGCTGTTGCGGCCGAACCGCATGCGGTTGCTGGCGGCGACCGCGCTCTTGCCCGCCGTGATTCTTGCCGCCTGCTCGGGGCAGCCGCGACAGCAGGCCGCCGAGAACTGGCAGGCCGGCACGCCCGATGAGCTCTACGCGGCCATGGAAGGCGCGCTGGCGCGCTATCGCGAAGGCCTGCACGAACTGCGCAGCGGCGATGACGAAGCGGGTCGCCAGAAGATGCGCCAGGCCGTGGCCGATCTGCAGGCGGGCGGCGACCGCTGCCTCGCGACCAGGGGCTGCGAGCCGCAGCGCTTCATGGCTTCCTACGGCAACCTGCTCGCGCTGCGCGAGCCGGTGCTGGCGGATGGCGCCGAGGGTTTCGTGAGCCTGGAGCCGGCGCTCGAGCGCGAGGGCGCGAGCTTTGCCGACGACGTGCCCGAGGCCGCGCGCTCGGAGAACGTGCTGCACGGCCACGAGCTGGCGAAGATCATCAAGATCAACGGGCCGGTGAAGGCGGCGCTGCAGGACTGGCTCACGTGGATGCGGCCGAACCTGATCGACGCCTACGAGAACTACGAGTACATGCGCCACCTGATGTGGCCGGCGTACCAGGAGGCCGGCCTGCCCGAGGCGCTGCTGTTCGGCATCCTCGCGAAGGAGTCCGGCGGCAAGGTGCACGCGGTTTCGCCCTCGGGCGCCGCGGGCCCGCTGCAGTTCATGTACCACACGGGGCAGCGCTTCGGGCTGACGACCGAGAACGGCTTCGACACGCGCTACGACCCGGCCGCGGCGGCGCGTGCCAACGTGGCCTACCTGAACGAGCAGTTCCGCTACCTGAACAACAACCTCGAGATGGCGCTCGCCGCCTACAACGGGGGCGAGGGGCGCATGCGCCGGCTCGCGCAGAGCTCGCGCAGCAAGAATTTCTGGTCGAGCGACGTGTTCGGCAAGCTGCCGCGCGAGACGCAGGAGTACGTGCCCTACGTGCTCGCGGCGGCGTGGCTGTTCCTGCACCCCGAGGATTACGGGCTCGAGTTCCCGCGCGTCGACGGCTCGCCCGGCGAGGTGCAGCTGGTCAAGGCCATGACGCTCAGCGAGCTCACCGTCTGCCTCGGCCAGGCGGGCAGCCGCGACGGCTGGTTCCGCACCCTGCGCAACCTCAACCCGCGCGTCGACCCGAACAAGCGCCTGCCCGCCGGTGCCAGCGTGGCGATGCCGGCCGCGCTCGTGGACGTCTACCGCAGCCAGTGCGTCGACGGCCGCATGGCGCAACTCGCGATGCTGCTGCAGGACGCGCGCCAGCCCGGCGGCGTGGCCAACGGCGGCGGCAGGCGCTACGTGGTCAAGCGTGGCGACACGCTGGCCAGCATCGCGCGCCAGCAGGGCTGCGACAGTCCGCAGGCGCTGGCGCGCGTGAACAACATCGCGGCGCCGCGCTACACGATCAAGCCGTCGCAGGAACTGACGCTCGCCGGCTGCAGCGGCTGAGCGCCGCCGGCAGCCCGGACTACGGCTGGCCGCGCCGCTGCGGCTGGCCGTAGCCGGCGAATCGCCCGAGCACTTCGCGCATCTCGGCCGCGTCCAGCAAGCGCGGCGCGCCGACCGCGAGCGCGGCGCAGTACTGCGCCGCGAGCTCCTCCACTTCGACAGCCAGTGCGAGCGCCGCGTCCAGCGAGGCGCCCAGCGCGATCTGGCCGTGGTTGCCGAGCAGGCAGGCGCGGCGATCGCGCAGGGCCTCCAGCGCGTGCGCCGCGAGCGCCTCCGAGCCGAACAGCGCGTAGGGCGCACAGCGGATCGAGTCGCCGCCCGCCACCGCGACCATGTAGTGGAAGGCCGGTATGCCGCGCCCGCAGCAGGCGAGGGCCGTGGCGTGGCGCGAATGGCAGTGCACGATCGCCTGCGCGTCGGGGCGCGCGCGGTAGATCGCCGCGTGCATCGGCCACTCGCTGGACGGGCGCAGCGCGCCGGCGAGCACGCGGCCCTCGAGTTCCATCTCGACGAGATCGTCCGCGCCAAGCTCCCCGGGCGCCACGCCGCTCGGCGTGATGCGCATCCCGCGCGCGCTGCGCTCCGAGCAGTTGCCGGAACTGCCGACCGACAGGCCTGCGGCGCCGATGCGCTGCATGCATCCGGCCGGATCGAGTAACTGTTCGGAGCGAATCCGGGATCGCATCGCTGTGTCCGCTGCTGACCGTCGTGGAACACTGATGCTACCATTCGCCCGCTGGCCCGGGTCGCGATTCGCGGCCGCGAGTGCAGGCACTCTTCACGAACCGAAGATAAGAAAGGGGAAGACAATGCGATTCCGGCGCCGCTCGCTGGCGAGCCATGCTTGGCGCGTCAGCGCCGCATGTGGCCTGGGTGTGTCGATGCAGCTGCCTGCGGCACTTGCACAGGAGGCGGGTCTCGAGGAGATCGTGGTCACCGCGCAGAAGCGCGAGGAGCGCCTGCAGGACGTTCCGATCTCCGTGACGGCTTTCAACGAGCAGGCGCTCGAGAACCTGGTCGCCGACAGCATCGGCGACATCGACCGTTTCGTGCCCAATCTCTCCGTCGGCGACGACCAGGTGACGCAGCCCGGCTATGCCATACGCGGGATCGGTACTTCCGACTTCGGCGTCGGGCTCGAGCCGGCCGTGGGCGTGTACGTCGACGGTGTCTATGTCGGGCGATCCGGTGCCTCGCGCGTGGCCTTCAACGACGTCGCGCGGGTAGAGGTGCTGAACGGACCGCAGGGCACGCTGTTCGGACGCAACGCGGCCGCGGGCGCGATCCAGATCGTCACCAACAAGCCGGTCGAGGAGGAGCAGGGCTGGGCGAAGCTGACGCTCGGCAACTACGACAGGGTGCAGGTCGAGGGCGTGTACAACGTACCGCTGTCCGATACGCTGATGCTGCGCGCGGGGGTGCTCTACAACGATCGCGAGGGTTATATCGACGACGACGCCACGGGCGACGATCGGGGTGACGAGCACAACTGGTCGGTCAACGCCGCGCTGCGCTGGCTGCCGCGCGAGGATCTCGACGTCATCCTCAGACTGGAATACGACGACATCGACCAGGGCTCGCAGGCGCAGTCGAGCGCCACGCTGGGGCCGCGACACAAGGGGCCGAACTTCCGCCGCGTGGAGAACGACGGCGTGACGGACGAGACCCGCGAGCTCTGGGGCGGCTCGGCACACGTCGTTTGGGACCTGGGCGGCGCGGAATTGACCTCGATCACTGCGTACCGCGGCTACAGTTCGTACAACCGGCGGGACATGGACGGCAGCGCCGTCACGCGCTACTACTTCGACGACCTGAACGACGAGGACAACGAGCAGTTCAGCCAGGAGCTGCGGTTCGCGTCGACGGGCGATTCCGCGTGGCACTGGACGGCGGGTGCGAACTACTTCTGGGAGAGCGCGAAGCAGGTGGGCGGGGTGTTCATCGGTCCGCAGCTCGCCGACATGATGATCTGGGACCTGGAGATCGCGCCGCTGACCGGTCTCTCGTATGACGCCGACGTGCTCGCCGGCACGCAGGTTCCCCAGGCCCTGGCCGATCTCGGCGGGCTGGACTCGACCACCCTGTATCCCGGGGCCGGCCTCGATTTCCTGATGAACAGCGCCCTGTCGCCATACTCCTACATCGACAATCCGCTGACGGGACGCGAGCTGATCGCGGGCGTCGACAACTGGCTCGATTCCTTCAAGGTGCGCGGCGAATACCAGTCCTACGCGGTGTTCGGTGACCTGGCCTACGACTTCAACCGGTACTTCACGCTGACGGGCGGATTGCGCTGGACCCGCGACGAGAAGAACTTCGGCCGTTTCATCGCGTTCAACGAGTACGGCATTCCGCTCGGCTTTCCGCAGGAGACGCTGGTCGACGACGAGGGCGATTACGATCCCGACAACGGCACGCTCGGCTGGTACCGGCAGGACCGCGCGTGGGACGAGGTCACGGGGCGCGTGGTGCTCGACTATCACGTGACCGAGGACGTGCTGCTCTACGCGAGCTGGGCCACCGGGTACAAGTCGGGGGGCTTCAACAGCGCCGGCGCGGTGATCGACGAGGGGCCGCTCGACAACGAAACCGTCGAGAACGCCGAGATCGGCATCAAGTCGACGTTCTTCGACAACCGCGTGCGGGTGAACGGCGCCTACTTCGACTACACGTACGAGAACCTGCAGCGCCAGGTGTTCGTCGACGCACTCTGTCGCCCGGCAGGGAGCACGGTCGGGGCCTACGAGTTCGTTACCGACGACGTCGAAGGCGACGGCTACGAGCTCTCGGTTGCATGGCAGGTCACGGAGCGGCTCACGGTAGGCGCCAACACCGGCGAGGTGAATGCCGAGTACACCGAGAGCATTACGCGCGAAGTAGTCGATGGCAAGTGCGTGATCCGGGACCGCAGCGGAGAGGACTTCGCCGCTTCGCCCTCGAACTACAGCCTCTTCGCGGACCTGGACCTGCCGCTCGATTCGGGTGCCCTGCTGAATTTCAGCGTCAACTACAGCTTCGTGGAGGGCGGCTCCCGCTCGAGCTGCAAGTACGTCTCGCCCGAGGGCTACATCTACGACCTCAGCAAAGACCCCGACACCGGGGTGCTGGAAGTGACGCGACAATCGGCAAGTGGCCCCGCGCTGGCGGAGGCGCCCTTTGGCAGCTGCCCGTCCGCGCCCGACGACGAGTATGCTACTGCGCGTGCGAGCTATCTTTCGGCAAGCGGCAGGTGGGAGTTCGCGCTTTACGCGCGGAACCTGATGCGCGAGGACAACACCGGCGATCCGGGCGGCCTCGGGGGATCGCTCCGTACCGCGTACTGGGACGGCTCGCCGACATACAGCAGCCCCCGGGAGCCGGAGTTCTACGGCGCCGAGTTCAGGTACAACTTCCGGTGAAGGGCGGCCACCAGGACAGCTTGGCGCCGCGCACGGCTACGAGGCGTGAATGAACCAGGCCCAGAGCAGTCTGCTGTCTCCCGCCGCGCGCCGCGTGGCGCGCACGATACTGAACGGCTTCGAGTCCTACTTCGCCGAGTACCAGAACATCACGCTGGGGGCGAAGCGCCGCTTCGAGCGGGCGAACTGGCAGGGCGTGCACCAGGCCAGCACCGAACGCATCGACCTGTACAAGAGCAAGGTCGGCCACGTGGTGCGCCTCGTGCGCGAGGTGACCAGCCAGGATCTCTCCAACCTCGAGCTGTGGCACGAGGCGCGCTCGGCCTACGCGCAACTGGTGAGCACGCACGCGAACTACGAGATCGCCGAGACCTTCTTCAACAGCATCTATTGCCGGATCCACGAGCACAGGCCGATCCACGACCGCTACATCTTCGTGAAGCCCTCCAGGCCGCTCGAGGACAAGCCGCTGCCGGACTACAGCATCTACGTGCGCTACGAGTTGCGCGACGGTCTCGTCGAGCTGGTGTCGCGGATCCTCGACGACTTCGCCTTCACGGTGCCGTGGGAGGACAAGCGCCGCGACGTCGCCAGCATCGTCACGCGGTTGCAGGAGCAGCTGTTGCCCGGGCTCCCGTGCCCGCTCGCGGAACTGCGCGTGGAGATGCTCGAGTCGGTCTTCTACCGCAACAAGGCGGCCTACCTGGTGGGGCGCGTGAGCCACGCCGGCGGCGTGATCCCGATGATCCTGCCGTGCCTCAACAACGAGCGCGGCGGCATCTACGTCGACACGCTGATCCACGACCAGGACGGCGCCAGCATCATCTTCAGCTTCACGCGCTCGTACTTCATGGTCGACGCGCCGATACCGTCGCGCTACGTGCGCTTCCTGCTCTCGCTGATGCCGCAGAAAGGCATATCCGAACTGTACAACTCGATCGGCTTCAACAAGCACGGCAAGACCGAGTTCTACCGCGACATGATCCGGCACATGAAGGCGAGCGACGATCTCTGCGTCATCGCGCCCGGGATCAAGGGCATGGTGATGACGGTGTTCACGCTGCCTTCCTACGGCGTGGTGTTCAAGGTCATCAAGGACCGCTTCGATCCGCCGAAGCAGGTCACCGAGGACATCGTGCGCGAGAAGTACCGTTTCGTGTCGCGTGCCGACCGCGCCGGGCGCATGGCCGACACGCAGGAGTTCAAGAACTTCATCTTCTACCGCAACCGGTTCAGCCAGGAACTGATCGAGGAACTGCAGCGCGTCGCGCCCTCGAAGCTGTGGATGGACGAGAAGTGGATCATCATCCGCCACCTCTACGTCGAGCGGCGCATGGTGCCGCTGAACCTCTATCTGCGCGATGCCGGCGAGGCGGAGGTCTACGACGCGATGGACGAGTACGGCAACGCGATCAAGCAGATGGCGGCGGCGAACATATTCCCGGGCGACATGCTGCTGAAGAACTTCGGCGTCACGCGCCACGGCCGCGTGGTGTTCTACGACTACGACGAGATCTGCCCGCTCACCGAGTGCAACTTCCGCCACATCCCGGAACCGCGCACCGATGCCGAGGAGATGGCCGGCGCACCGTGGTACACGGTCGGGGATAACGACGTGTTTCCCGAGGAATTCCGCCTGTTCTTCTCCGGCAACCCGAAGGCGCGGGCGGCCTTCGAGGCGCAGCACGCCGATCTGTTCGACTACCGCTACTGGCAGAAACTTCAGGCCGCGATACGCGCCGGCTACGTCTTCGACACGTTCCCGTACCGCCGCCGCGCGCGTTTCCCGCGCGCGGAGGCCGACACCGCCTTCACCTACGACATGGCGATCCGCGCCGGCAACATACCTTCAACCCCGTAGGTCCGGCTTCCGCCGGACGCTGCTCTCCGCGTTCGGCTGAAGCCGAACCTACGGTCGGACGCTGCTCTCCGCGTTCGGCTGAAGCCGAACCTACGGTCGGACGCTGCGCCGCGTTCGGCTGAAGCCGAACCTACGGTCGGACGCTGCTCTCCGCGTTCGGCTGAAGCCGAACCTGCGGCGAACCCACGGCCGGACCTACGCGCGGGCCTTGGCCGCGCGCCGGTGCGCGTGCAGCAACGGTTCCGTGTAGCCGTTCGGCTGGGCGCAACCCTTGAACACGAGGTCGCAGGCGGCGCGGAAGGCGACGCTCGCGTCGAAGTCCGGCGCCATGTTGCGGTACAGCGGGTCGCCCGCGTTCTGGGCGTCCACCACCGCGGCCATGCGCCGCATCGTCGCCGTCACCTGCTCGGCCGTGCAGATGCCGTGGCGCAGCCAGTTCGCGATGTGCTGGCTCGAGATGCGCAGCGTCGCGCGGTCCTCCATCAGCCCCACGTTGTCGATGTCGGGCACCTTGGAGCAGCCCACTCCCTGGTCGATCCAGCGCACGACGTAGCCGAGGATGCCCTGCGCGTTGTTGTCGAGCTC
>CAYXJM010000014.1:2254-17226 GCA_964465455.1 uncultured Klebsiella sp. | reverse complement strand
ACGCCGGCGGTGAACGTGATGTTCTTCCACTCGTAGTAGCCCTGGATGTCGTGGTAGTCGTAGGCGTCCACGTCGCAGGACAGCTGGCTGCCGGCGCAGGTGCTGGCCACGTCGTCCACCTCGTCCATCCAGCGGATCGTGTAGCTGCCGCCCCAGTTGTCGCGCGAGTAGGAGGCCACGAAGTTCATCTTCAGCTCGGGGAACGCGGCCGGGTTGTCGCCCTGGTAGGGATCCGTGCCGAAGTAGCCCGCGAGCTCGGTGGCGTCGATGCCCGGGCCCGAGGTGTACTCGTAGGAGTCGAGCCAGGTGCCGTCCAGCGAGAGGTTCAGCGCGCCGTCCCACACCGCGTTGAACACGTAGTTCAGCGAGAAGTCGACGCCCTTGGTCTTGAAGGTCGACAGGTTGCCGAGGCGGATGTCCGGCCCGGAGATCAGGCCGAGCACGTTGCGGCGCGGCGAGTTCGGGTTCGGGTTCTCGCCCACGGCCGCCGGGCCGAGGATCAGCGAGCACAGCGGCGAGGAGAAGTTCGCGCTGGTGTAGCAGCCGGTCACGATGTCGTCGACGCCGAGCGAGCCGATGGCGCCGTCGATCTCGATCTCGTACCAGTCGACCGTGGCCGAGAAGTCGGGCAGGAAGCCCGGGGTCCAGACCACGCCGAAGGTGGTGGATTCCGACTCCTCGGGCGCCAGGTTGGCGTTGCCGCCCTGCAGGCTCTGCGCCTGGTCGGAGGAGAGCGTGAAGTCCGGCCGCAGGCCGTCGGCGGCGCAGTTCGCCTGCACGACCGGATTCGGGTTGCTGCCCCACTCGACGCAGGGCTCGGTGTAGGAAGCCGCGGTGTTCTCCTCGGGCGAGGCCTGCTCGTCGATGTTCGGCGCGCGGAAGCCCTCGGAGTAGGTGTAGCGCAGCCGCAGGTCCGCGATCGGGGCCCACTCGAGGGCGTACTTCCACACGTCTTCCTCGTCGTCGAGGAAGTCGTAGTCGGAGATGCGGGTCGAGATCTCGGCCGTCACCGCGTGCGCGAACGGCAGGTCGGCGATCAGCGGCAGGTTGATCTCGGCGTAGAACTCGTCGACCTCGTAGTCGGCCTTGGTGTTGGCGCCGGCGTAGCTGTAGACGTTGCCGGCCAGCACGTTGTCGTCGTAGGTCAGGCTGCCCTCTTCCTCGCGGGTCTCGTAGCCCACCGCCCACTGCGGCTTGCCGCCGGGCAGCTCGAAGCCGCCGAAGTCGCCGGTCAGGTTGAACTGGATCGTGCGCAGCGTCGACTCGTCGCTGAAGCGCGCGTTCGACAGCCCGTAGGCGATCATTTCCGGGGTCAGCGTGTTGATCGCGAACGGATCCCAGACGCCGGGGCAGGCGGGATCGGCCGCGCACAGCTCGGGATCGATCAGCGTGTTCATCTTCGGCACGTTGCCGCGGTACAGGTCGACCGAGTCGTCGCGGTACTCGGAACGGTTGTAGGACAGGTCCCAGCCCCAGCCGTTGTTCAGCTCGCCTTTCAGGCCGAACAGCCCGCGCCACACGTCGACGTCCTGCTCGGCGCGGCGCCCGCCGGTCTCCACCAGGCGGCGGTAGGCGTAGGCCGGCTCGCCGAACACGTTGCCGGGGTTGGTCGTGGGAATCAGCGGGCCCCAGAAGGTGCCTTCCGGCGCCAGCAGCTGGGCCGATTCGCGGTTCGCGAACTGGGTTTCCATGAAGGCGCTGACGGTGCCGACCGGGCTGCTCTCGATCAGGTCGTAGTTCGCCGAGCTGAAGAAGCTGTAGACGTCCTGCGGCGTGACCATGTACGAGGCCGCCGCGAAATTGAAGGCGTCGGTGGCGGCGTTGTAGAGACGCGGCACGCCGTTGTCCTTCACAAAGGCTTTGCTGTAGCCGTTGGACGCTACCCATGCGGTCGCCGGGTAGGCGGTGTCGGAGCCGCCGCAGTAGCGCTCGCGCGTGCCGGCGGCGAGGCTACCGCGCTCGCGGTAGGCGCACTCGGAGAAGTCGCGCTCGCCCTGCCAGATCTCGTCGCGCTCCTGGTACTGCGCATTGACCACGATGTTGCCGCGCTCGAAGCTCTTGCCGAAGGTGACCGCGAACAGCTTCTGCTCGCCGTCGCCCTCGCCGGTCTCGTCGTACTGGCCCTCGACCTCGACGCCGTCGAAGTCGGTCTTGGTGATCAGGTTGACCACGCCCGCGATCGCGTCGGAGCCGTAGACCGTGGAGGCGCCGTCACGCAGCACCTCGACGCGCTCGATCAGCGAGGAGGGGATCAGGTTCAGGTCCACGAAGCCGTTGACGCCGGCCGAGGCCATGCGGTTGCCGTTCAGCAGCACCAGCGTGCGGGTGGGCCCCAGGCCGCGCAGCGACACCGTCGACCAGCCCGCGGTGCCGTTGTTGACGCCGGAGCCGAAGTCCGCGCCGCTCACCGAGGGCAGGCTGACGAAGAAGCGCTCGAGCGTCGTGCTGCCCTCGCGATCCAGCGCCGCCTCGTCGAACACCGAGATCGGGCTCATGCTGGTGAGGTCGGTGCGGCGGATGCGCGAACCGGTGACGATCACCTCTTCCACGACCTGGGCCGCGGGTTCCTCCTGGGCCATGGCCGGTGCGACGCCGGTCGCCGTGAATACGCCTGTGGCGGCCGCGATGGACAGCGCCAGCCGTGATCTTCTGAACATGTGTCTCTCCTTCGTCGTTTGGAATGCGGACGCGACGCCGGCCATCGGCCGGAAGCCGCTCACAAGACCTGAGACGAACGAGCCCCGCCGACCCTCAACGCCACGGGCCGCGGAAAACGGGAAAATTACCGTCCGGCGGCTACTCGACGCGGGTCACGCCGATCTGCTTCCCGCTCTGCGGCAGGCGCATCTCCCAGTTGCCGAGCAGGTTGCGGCGGATCTCGACCTCGGGCGAGTCGGCGCGGTGGCGCCAGGAGCCCGACATGCGCTGCTGCCAGACCTGGCCGTTCTCGAGCCGGAACAGGGTGCGCCCGCTCCAGCCCTCAAAGGAGCCGGCGATGCGGCTGCGGATCACGCTGGCCTCGCCCCGGCGCACCTCCTCGCGCACGGCGGGGCTGCTCGCGCGCAGCACGGGCGCCTCGCCGGCCGTGTAGCGGATCAGCCAGGCGTTCAGCGCCTCGAGCTCGGCGGGCGTCAGCCGCCCGAGGCCGGCGGCGCGGAATTCCTCCGCGCTCATCAGCCGGCGCACGTCGGGCGCCTCGGCGGCGCGGCCCGGCCCGGCGCCGAGCACGGCGGCGGCGAGGAACAGGGGAAGGAGGCGGCGCGAGGAGAATTGCATGGTGAGGTTTGCCCCGTGTGGATGGAACGGCGGATTCAGGCCCCGTCCCCGGCCGCCTCGGCGAGGCCGAGCTCGCGGAGGTAGCCGGGAAGCCCGTCGAGCTCGGCGCGGTAATGGCGCCAGCGGCCCGAGGAGCGCTGGTAGAGCGGCTGGCGCACCTGCCACAGGCTGGCCGTGCGCACGGTGCCCTCGCGCTCGTGGAAGCGCAGCGCAGCCTCGGTCCAGTCCAGCCCGCAGAACGCGAGCAGCCGTGCGGTCTCGGCGCGCTGTTCCGCGACGAAGCGGTCGTAGTTCACGTCGAGGATGTCCGCGCCGAACAGCGTGCCCCAGTGCGCCATCAGGCGGCGCAGCTGGGCGTTGTAGTGCAGGATGTGGCGCAGGTCGCAGGCGTAGTTGAAGCGCGCGTCGAGGTTCTGGAACCAGACCGAGAGCGCGTTGTCGAGGGCGTGGCGCGTGGCGTAGACGATGCGGGCCCGCGGGAACAGCGCCTTGATCAGCCCGAGGTAGAGGAAGTTGTCGGGGCGCTTGTCGCTGACGCGTGCCGCGCCCGGGAAGGCCTCGCGCAGGTAGTCGACGTATCCGCGCCCGATCGCGTCGAGCACGGCCGGGGCCACCGAGGCCAGCGCCCCGGGGTACGGCACGATGTCGGCGCCGACGCGGCGCGGGAAGTACGTCAGCTCGCCGCCCGTGGTGATCGCGGGGTGCGCGCCCAGCACCTGTTCGATCAGCGTGGTGCCGGAGCGGAACATGCCGCAGATGAACACCGGGCTCGCGTCGGATGCCGGCGCCACGCTCGCGAACCACGCCGGGGAGCACTGCGCGATGATCGCGTCGACGAAGCGCTCGTGCGCGGCGGGATCGTAGCGGGGCACGCGCGCGGCGCTCAGCGCGTTCGCGGCCGCGTAGTGGCGGAAGGCGCGCGCGTACTCGCCGCAGTCGTCGCAGGCCTTGCCGAGACCGTAGTGCAGGCTCTCGCGCGCGCCGTCGGAGAGCGCCGGCGACTCCAGCTCGGCGAGCATGCGCGCGATCAGCGGGTCGTCGGCGCGCTCGAACCGGTGCAGCTGCGCGACGCGCGCGAAGACCTGCTCGAAGCCGGGATCGAGCGCGATGACGCGCTGGTAGAGCGCGAGGGCTTCGGCCCGCTCGCCGCGCTCCTCGACCAGCGTGGCCAGGTTGAACAGCGCCGGCAGGTAGTCCGGGCGCGTGGCGACGGCACGCCGCAGCAGCGCCTCGGCGGCGGCCGTCTCGTGCAGCGCGCTGTGCAGGTTCGCCATGCACACCAGGGTCTCCTCGGCCTGGTCGATGCCGAGGGCGAGCGCGCGGCCGTACTCGGCGAGCGCCGCGCGCGGCGCATTGGTCTCGGTGAGCACTTTCGCGTACAGGTAGCGGAACAGCGCGACCTCCGGGTGCGCGCCGGTCAGGCGCTCGTAGGCGCGACGCGCCAGCGCCGCGTCCCCGGTGCGCAGCGCGAGCTCGGCCTGCTTGGTCAGGTAGCGCGGTTCCCCGGGCCAGCCGCGCGTCAGGGCGTCCAGCACGCCCAGCGCGCCGCCGAGCTCGCCGCGCTGCACCAGCGCCCAGGCGAGCAACTCCAGCGCCTCGCGCTCGGCGGGTTCGCGCGCGAGCAGCGCGCGGCAGGCCTGCTCGGCCTCGGCGGGGCGGTTCTCGCGCTGGAACTGCCGCGCCGCCGCGAGCAGGCGCCCGGCGGGATTCACGCGGAGACCCTCCCTGCGGGGGGCCGGCAGCGGCGCGGCGGCGGGCAGCGGTGGCGGGGCATGCTCAGAATTCCTGGCTCAGTTGCGCGTACCAGTAGCGGCCGCGCAGGTCGTGGGTGCGGCCGTCGACGTTGTCGTTGAACGCCGAGGCCGCGAACGGCGCCTCGCGGTCGAAGACGTTGTCGATGCCGACGCTGACGCGCAGCCCGCCCAGCACGTCGAAGCCGCGCCCGACCTGCAGGTCGTGCACCAGCCAGCTGTCGATGTGGCGCCGGCGCGCGGTGTTCGGCACCAGCTCCGCGAGCTCGCTCACATGATAGACGCGGTAGCTCGCATCCCAGTGCGCGCGGTTCCACGTGAGCGAGAGCCGCGACTTCCATTCCGGGATCGCGCCCATGCCGCCGGAGGCCTCGTCGGCAAAGGTGCCGACGATGTCGGTGCGCGGCGCGCCGGGATCGGGCTGGTCGAGGTATTCGCGGATCCACGACGACTCGAGCCCCAGCGCGAAGCGCCCGACCGGCAGCGCCGGCAGGCGGTAGCGCAGGTCGAGGTCGACCCCCGAGACGCGACGCTCGCCCACGTTGATGTTGGTGGCCACGACGCGCTGCAGGTTGCCGGCGGCGTCGCGCTGCACGCGCCCGGCGAAGGCGAGGTGGCGCGCATTGTGGTCGAGGATGTACTGCGCGCTGGCGTCGACCACGTCGCGCTGCTCGATGAGGAAGCCGTCGACCGACAGCATCAGCCCGGCCACGGCGGCCGGCGTCCACACCGCGCCGGCCGTGAAGCTGTCCGACTGTTCCGGCTCGAGGTCCTCGTTGCCGCCGATCACGGTCAGGTACTGCGTGCGGGTCGGGTCGCCCGGCAGCGTGCAGCCCGGCAGCACGCCGACGTTGGCCGCCACCGCGCACGGATCGTTCAGGAAGGCCTGGGTCTGCTCGCCGCTCTGGTACAGGTCGAGCAGCGAGGGGGCGCGAAAGCCCTGCGACCAGGTGCCGCGCAGCAGCAGGTCGCCGACGGGACGGTAGCGCAGCCCGGCCTTGCCGTTGGCGGTGCTGCCGAAGTCGCTGTAGTGCGAGAGTCGCGCGGCGAGCTCGAGGTCGACGCGGTGGCCGTCCTGCCCGTCGCCGAACAGCGGCACCAGCAGCTCGCCCCAGGCTTCGCCCACGCGCCGGTCGCCCGAGGCCGCCGTGATGTCCTCGCCGCCGAGCGCGTGCCGCGGGTTGCCGCGCGCGCCGCGCGCGGCCGTGGCCTCGTCGCGCCAGGTGCCGCCCGCCGCCAGCACGACCTCGCCCGCCGCGAGCGCGGCCACGGGGCCGGTGATGCTCGCCTCGAGCGCCCCCAGCCGCGAATAGCCGCTCGCCTTCGTCCCGGTGCGCAGGTAGCCGGCCTGCAGCGCGTCGATGGCGCCCGGCGGCCCGAACAGGTTCACCGGCACGCAGCCGCTGGCGGCGGTACAGCCGACCGCGGGCCCGAGCGCCTGCTGCAGGCGCTCGCCGTCGATCAGTCCGTGCAGCGACTCGTCGCTCTCGGTGCGGCTCCAGTTCCAGCTCGCGTTCCACCGCCAGGCGTCGCCGGCCTCGCCCTCGAGGCCGAGCACGGCGCGCGTGGTGTGCGAGCGGTCCTCCTGCTCGCGCGGGCCCAGCTCGACCACGCGCCGGCGCAGGTCGAGGACGTCCGTGCCGAAGGGGTTGAAGGGGTTTGCCGCCGACACCGTGAGCGGCAGGCTCTCGAAGGCCGTGAACACCGGGGTCGGCGCCAGCGCGGTGTCGGACTCGTTTCGGGCGTGGGCGAGCTCGGCGAGCAGCGTGGTGCGCGCGCCGAGCTCGTAGCGTGCGCTGCCGTAGAGGTTCGTGCGCTCCGAGGGCACCAGCGCGGTGGTGTGCTCGCGGAAGTCGTAGAGGTACTCGTCGCCGGCCGGCACGAAGTCCTCCGGGCGGGTGCCCGGCAGGTAGCCGGTGGCGTCGCGCCCGAGCGTGAGGGTCTGGCCGCCGAGCGCGAAGCGCGCTGCGGGCGTGGCGCTCGAGCGCAGGTCCGCGCCACCCCGCGCGCGGCCGTCGGCGTTGCGCGAGACGGCGCGGTTGCGGCTCGCCACCTCGTCCTGCTCGAAGACCGTGGCCGAGAACAGCACCGAGCCGCGCGCGAACGTATTGCCGGCGAGCAGGCTGGTGGCGCGCGTGCCTCGGTCGCCACGCTGGGTTTCGCCGTAGTGGGTGCCCACATGCACGCCGTCGAAGTCGCGCTTCAGGATGATGTTGACCACGCCGGCGATGGCGTCCGAGCCGTACACGGCCGAAGCGCCTTCCTTCAATATCTCGATGCGCTCGACGGTGGCCGGCGCCACGGTGTTCAGGTCGAAGGCGTCCCCGGCGAGGCCGCCGTGGCTCGCGCGGTGGCCGTTGACCAGCACCAGCGTGTTGCTCGCCGGCAGCCCGCGCAGCGTGACCGTCGCGGTGCCGTCGCCGCCGTTGCTGACCGCGGTGCTGGTCTGGTTGCCGATCACGACCGGCAGGCCGCGCAGCAGGTCGCCGAGACTCTGCGCGCCGCTCGCCTCGATCTCCGGCGCGCTCAGCACCGACACCGGCGCCGCGCCGAGGTAGTTGGCGTGGTTGATGTGCGAGCCGGTGCGCAGCCGCTCGCGCACGATGATCTGCTCGATCTCCCGGCTGTCCACCTCGCCCGGGGCCGCGCCGCCGGCCGTGTCCGCGGCGGCGGGCGCGCAGTCCGCCGCGCTGGAGCAGGCCGGTCCGATCGACACCACGCGGTCGCCGAGGTAGGCCGGCACCAGCCCGCTGCCCTCGAGCAGGCGCGACAGCGCCTCGCGCGGGCTCAGCGTGCCGTTGATCGCCGGCGCGGGACGGTCCGGGACGCTCGCGGTGGCGAACACCAGCGACAGGTCGGCCTGGCGCGCCAGTTCGATCAGCGCCGCGGGCAGGGTGGTGGCGGGCAGCGCGAAGTCCACCGTGCCGCCGTCGTCGGCGAGCGCGCCGGCCGCCAGCGCCACGCCCAGCAGCAGGCCGGGCGCGCGGCGGCGCCTGGGCGGCGGGGGCTGGGTGCGGGGAGCGTTCGCGGGCATCTGTTTCCGTCGACGGCGCGACGCGGGCCCGCTCCGGGGCGACTGGTCGCCAACGCTCGAACCATAACAAAACGCGCCGGTGATGGCGCGCCGCGATGCGCGGCTCAGTCGCCGCCGCGGGCGATCAGCAGCGGCCCCTCGGCGGGACCGGTGACGCTGAGGCCGAGGCTGCGCTGCAGCGCCTCGAGCGTGAGCCGGGGGTCGCTGGTGCCGAAGACGCCGGAGACGCGGATCGAGGCCGCCGCGGGGTCGGTGATGCGCAGTCGCGGTTCCATGTAGCGCTGCAGCTCGGCGATCACGTCGCCGAGGGGGACGTCCTCGAGCACCAGCTGGCGTTTTTGCCACGCGAGCGCCCTGGCCGGGTCGACCCGGCTGATCTCGGCGAGGTTCTCCCGCCGGTCGTAGCGCACGGCGTCTCCGGCGCCCAGCTCGCGCGAGGCGCCGCCGCCGACCCGGGTCGCGAAACGCACGCGCCCGTGCTCCACCACCACGTCCATGCCCGCGCTGGCGCAACGGGCCGCGAAGGCGGTGCCGAGCACGGTCACGGAGGCCTCGCCGCACACCGCGCTGAAGGGGCGCGCGGCGTCGGGCGCGACGGCGAAGAACGCTTCGCCGTGCGCCATGGTCACGGTGCGCGCGTCCTGCCCCAGCGCGACCCGCAGCGCCGTGTCGGTGTTCAGCGTGAGCTCGCTGCCGTCCTCGAGCCGGACCTGCTGGAAGCCGCCCACCGGCGTGCGCAGTTCCAGCGCCGGCGGCGTCGCGCCGCGCGGCAGGAGCAGCAGCGCCGCGAGCGAGGCGGCCGCGGCCAGCGCGAGCGGCAGCTGCCAGCGTCGCGCCGGCACGACGCGCGGGATCTCCAGCGGCAACTCGCGCAGCACGCCGAGGTCCTTCCACATCTCCAGCATGCGGTCGAAGGCGACGGGGTTGCCGGCGTCCTCGCGCAGCCAGCAGGCGAAACGCGCGCGGTCGTCATCGCTGACGTCGTCCGCGCGCAGGCGCGCGATCCACGCGGCGGCCTGGTCGAGCGCGGGTTGCTGTTCTGGCGTGGTGCGGGTCACTGCGGTTTCCATCCCGGCTCCTGCCGGATCGTCGTGCGTCGGGCGCAGGGTCTGCGACTGGCGTGAATCTTATGCGACGGCTCCGGGAGCGGGGCCGCGCTTCACCGCGGCCCGGGGGCCTTTCGTCGCTTTCGTGCCGGCGGCACGGGCCGGTGCCGGTGCCGCTCACAGTCTAAGACGAACGGGGCGGGAAATACCTCCAGCTTCCGGGCGGGAAATAGTCACATCCGGGGTCGCGTGCGCCGCGTTCAGCGCACGAGGTGCTCGCGGCAGTGCCTGAGGGCCTCGAGGATGTACTTCTCGACGCTGCTGACCGAGACGCCCATCTCGCGGGCGATGTCGCTGTAGGACAGGCCGCGCACGCGATGCAGCATCAGCGCCTGGCGGCAGCGCACGGGCAGTTCCTCGATGGCGCGGTAGACCAGTCCGAGCTGCTGGCGCGCCGCGACCAGCTCCTCCGGCGTGCCCGGATCCTGGTGCTCGCTCTCGTCGCCGAGGCGCAGCGCCTCGTCCTCGAGGTAGCGCGCGTGCAGCTTGCGCCGGCGCAGCTGGTCGATCGCCATGTTGGAGGCGACCTGGAACAGGTAGGCGCGCGCGTTGTCGAGATCGTCGGCGTGCTCCAGCCGGTGCAGCCGCATGAAGGCGTCCTGGGCGATCTCCTGGGCATCGTCGATGCTGCCGAGCTTGCGGCTGAGGAAGCGCACCAGCGCATTGCCCTGGCTGCTGATCAGCGTCTCCAGCACCTCGCCGGCCCGTTTGGTCATGAAATCCCCGGTGTCTGTGATCCTGCTCTCCCGCGGGCGGTTGCGCGGCCCGCGGGCGGCGGACGGCCGGTTCTGTGCCGGCCTGACCGGAGGTTAGCACAGCGAGTTCCGCCTTCCGGGCGGATTTTCCGCAGGAATCCGCCCCGCTAACCCCAATGGGGTATACCGCCGGATCGCCCTCAGCGGATCAGGTGGCACGCGACGCGCCGCCCGTCCGCGAGCCCACGGACGGCGGGAGTCTCGGCGCGGCAGCGCGCCTCGGCGTGCGGACAGCGCGCGGCGAAGCGGCAGCCCGGCGCGGCATCGAGCGGCGAGGGCGGCTCGCCCGTGGCCGGCTGGTGGCGGCGCTCGCGCGCCGTGCGCGGGTCGGGCTCCGGGCTGGAGGCGACCAGCAGCTGCGTGTAGGGGTGCAGCGGCGCGGACCAGAGCGCCTCGGCCGGGCCCTCCTCGACCAGCCGCCCGAGGTACATCACCGCGATGCGCTGCGAGACGTGGCGCACCATCGCAAGATCGTGGGCAATGAACAGCAGCGTGAGGCCGAGGCTCGCGCGCAGTTCCTCCAGCAGGTTCACGATCTGCGCCTGCACCGAGACGTCGAGCGCCGAGATCGGCTCGTCGCAGATCACGAAGCCGGGCTCCAGGATCAGCGCGCGCGCGATGCCGATGCGCTGGCGCTGTCCGCCCGAGAACTCGTGCGGATAGCGGCCCGCGTGGGCGGGGGCGAGTCCCACGCGTTCCAGCCAGCGCGCCGCGAGCGCGCGGTGCTCGCGCCGCGGGCCGCCGTCGTGCAGGCGCAGCGGCTCGCACAGGATCTCGCCCACGGTCATGCGCGGGTTCAGCGAGGCGTAGGGATCCTGGAAGATCATCTGGATCGCGCGCGCCTGGCGGCGGAAATCCGCCGGCCGGCGCCGCGGCGCGAGCGGCCGGCCGGCGTAGAGGATCTCGCCCGCGCTCGGCGCCAGCAGCCCGGCCACGGTCTTGCCGAGCGTGGACTTGCCCGAGCCGCTCTCGCCGACCAGGCCGGTCACGGTATTGCGCGCGATGGCGAGCGACACGCCGTCCACGGCGCGCACGGTCTGGCCGCGGGCCGTGCGGAAGCGGGTGTGCAGGTCGCGGATCTCGACCAGCGGCGTCATGGCGCCGCCCCGGCCGCGGCCGCCGCGTCTGCCGCAGCACCCGGATGGTGCAGCCAGCAGCGCGCCGCGTGTGCCGCCGCCAGCGTGAACTCCGGCGGCGCGAGCCGCGCGCAGATGCGCATGGCCCGCGGGCAGCGCGCGGCGTAGGCGCAGCCCGGCGGGGGCGCGCGCAGGTCGGGCGGGCTGCCGGCGATCGGCTGCAGTCTCCGCCCCGGCCCGCGCGCGGCGCCCGGCAGCGCCTGCAGCAGCCCGGCGGTGTACGGATGGGCGTGACGGTAGAACACGTCCTCCACGGAGCCGCGCTCGACCACTTCCCCGGCGTACATCACGGCCACGTCGTCGGCCATGCGCGCGACCACCCCGAGGTCGTGCGTGACCAGCACGACGGCCATGCCGTCCTCGCGCTGGATCTCCTGCATCAGGCCGAGCACCTGGTCCTGCACCGTGACGTCGAGCGCGGTGGTCGGCTCGTCGGCGATCAGCAGCGCGGGCTTGCACGCCAGCGCGATCGCGATCATCGCGCGCTGCAGCATGCCGCCCGAGAACTCGAAGGGGTACTGGCGCGCACGCTCGCGCGCCGCCGGGATGCGCGTGCGCTCCAGCAGCTCGACGGCGCGCGCGAGCGCGTCGCGCCGGCTCATGCCGCGGTGCGCGCGCAGCGGCTCGGCGATCTGCTCGCCGATCGGCATCAGCGGGTTCAGCGCGCTCATCGGGTCCTGGAAGATCATGCCGGCCGTCGCGCCGCGCAGGCGGTCGAGCTCGCGCGCCGGCAGGCCGACGAGCTCGCGCCCGAGCAGGCGCGCCGAGCCGGCCGTGATGCGCCCGGGCGGCGTGTCGATCAGGCCCATCGCCGCCTGCAGCGTCACCGACTTGCCGCAGCCCGACTCGCCCACCACCGCCAGCGTGCGGCCCGCAGTCACCGCGAAGCCGACGCCGCGCACCGCGCGCACCGTGCCCCCGCGCGCGGCGAACTCCACGCGCAGCCCGTCGAGCGCCAGCAACGGCACGGCGCGGTCGCTCACGGCCGCTCCGCGCGCGTGTCGAGCGCATCGCGCAGCCCGTCGCCGAGCAGGTTGAAGGCGAGCACGGTGATGCTGATGAACGCCGCCGGCACCGCGAGCTCGTGCGGGTGCGCCAGCATGCTGCGGATGCCGTCGTTGCAGAGCGAGCCCCAGGACGGCGTCGGCGGCGCCACGCCGAGGCCGATGAACGACAGGAAGGCCTCGGTGAAGATCGCGCCCGGAATCGCGAAGGACAGCGCCACCAGCAGCACGCCGAGCACGTTCGGCACCATGTGGCGCAGGACCAGGTAGGGCGTGCCGGCGCCCATCAGGCGCGCCGCCTGCACGTAGGGCTCGTCGCGGATCGCCATCACCTGCCCGCGCACCAGCCGCGCCGAGGCGGGCCAGCCGAGCAGCACCAGCGCCAGCAGCATCGGCATCACGCCGCTCTCGCCGGGGCGGATGCCGAAGGCCACCTTGAACAGGATCATGAACAGCAGGAACGGCAGCGCGACCACGAAATCGGCGAGCCGCATCATCGCGGCGTCGACCCGTCCCCCGAGGTAGCCGGCCAGCCCGCCGTAGAGCAGGCCCGCGAGCACGAAGGCGAGCGGGGCGGCGATGCCGATGAACAGCGAGGTACGGGCGCCGTGGATGATGCGCGCGAGGATGTCGCGCCCCAGGTAATCGGTGCCGAGCGGGTGCGCGGGAAGTCGCACCTCGGCGTCGGGCGACGCCACCGCGGCGTCCGGCGGCAGCAGCCCGCGGCGCGCGGCGGCGGACCAGGCGATCGCCTGCCGCGGCTCCACCGCTGCCGTGAGCGCGACGCCGCCCTCGCCGGCGGCGCCGAGCGCCACCACCGAGTAATGGTAGCGGCGTGCCTCCAGCCCGAGCCGGTCCGTGAAGGCCGGCAGCGCGACCTCGCCGAGGGGCACGCCGAGGTCCTCGCGATCGCGCGGCGCGAGCTCGTGGCGATACACCGCGTAGCCGGCGGCCCCCGCCAGCGCGGGCCAGGCGAGGCGCACCGCCACGGTGGTCGGCGTGCCGCAGACCGTCAGGCCGGCACCGGGCGCGCAGGGCGGTGGCGCCGTGTCCGCGTCGGCGACCAGCAGCGCGCTGCGGCCGAAGCCGGGCGGCCGCGAGGCCTCGTCGAGGCGCTGCAGCGCCGGATCGACGCGCCACACCCAGGGCCCTGCGAGCGCGCCGGCGACCAGCACCGCGATCGCGCCGAGCGCCAGCATGGCGCGGCGGTCGCCGCGCAGGCGGGCCCAGGCGTGCTGCCAGTACGAGGGTGATGCGCCGGCCGCGGCGGGCTCCGCCGGCGCGGCGGCGAGCGGCAGGAAATCCCCGGGCAGCGGCAACCGGCTGTTCATCGCGCGCGGGTCCGGCGCGCGACCGGGGGCATCAGCCGGCCTGCGCCGCGCGGATGCGCGGGTCGAGCAGCCCGTAGACGATGTCCACGAGGATCACCATGAGCACCAGGAAGGCGCCGTAGAACACCGTCGTGCCCATGATCACGGTGTAGTCGAGCTGCTGCACCGCCTGCACGAAGTAGCGGCCGAGGCCGGGTATCGCGAACACCAGTTCCACCACGAAGCCGCCGGTGGCGATGGTCGCGATCGCGGGGCCCAGCACCGTGATCACCGGCAGGATCGCGTTCGGCAGCTGGTGGCGCAGCAGGATGCGCGCGCCCGACAGGCCCTTGGCGCGCGCCGTGCGCACGTAGTCGGTGCCGCGCACTTCGAGCATCGAGGCCCGCATCAGCCGGGCCAGGAAGGCCATGGTGCCCAGCCCCAGCACCATCGCGGGCACCAGCATGTGCGCGATGCCGCCCCAGCCGGCCACCGGCAGCAGCGACGCGCCGGCCCAGGCGTTCAGGCGCAGCACCGCGAGCTGCGCCAGCGCGGCGAGCACGAAGCCCGGCACCGAGATGCACAGCACCACGAGGAACATCGCCAGCGCATCGGGCCAGCGCCCCGCGGTGCGCGCCGTGATCACGCCCCAGAACACCCCGCCGAGCGCCGCGAAGCCGATGGCCAGCACGCCGAGCAGCGCCGAGACCGGGAAGTGCTCGCGGATGATGTCGTTGACCTCGCGGTTCTGCTGCGTGAACGAGACGCCGAAATCGCCGCGCGCCATGTTGCCGAGCCAGCGCAGGTACTGCCGCGGCAGCGGCTGGTCGAGGCCGTAGCGCGCCTCGAGGTTGCGGCGGATCTCCGGCGGCACCGCGCGCGCATCGAGCAGCGGATCGCCGGGCACGGCGTGCATGCCGGCGAAGGTCGCGGTCGCGATGAACCACACGGTGAGCAGGCCGTAGAGCAGGCGGCCGAGGATGAAGCGCAGCATCGGCCATTGATAGCGGCAATGCCGGCGGCTGTAAAGCGAGGCCGCAGGCGGTGATAATCCGCCGCGCCGGTCTGCCCTGAACCCGCGGGAGCGCCCCATGAAGCAGCTGATCCTCGTCCGTCATGCCAAGTCGAGCTGGGCCGACCCGGGGCAGCGCGACTTCGACCGCCCGCTGAACGCGCGCGGCGAGCGCAACGCCCCCGAGATGGCCGAGCGCCTGAAGGCGCGCGGGCTGCGCCCGCAACTGATCGTGGCGAGCGGGGCGCGCCGCGCGCACGCCACCGCGAAGCTGATGGCCGGCGTATTCGGTTACCCGAAGGCCGACATCGAGATCGTCGACGCGCTCTACGAGGCCACGCCGCGCGTCTGGCTGCAGCAGATCCGCGCGTTGCCGGCGAAGTTCGACGTCGTGCTGATGGTCGGCCACAACCCCGAGCTCACGGCGCTGGTCGCGGAGCTCTGTCCCGGGGCCCGCATCGACAACGTGCCGACCTGCGGCGTGCTCTGCCTCGACTTCGCCATTCGCGACTGGGCCGGTGTCGGCGCGGCACCTCCCGCGGCCTGGCACTTCGACTACCCGAAGAAGCCCTAGCCCGCACTTCCCGC
>CAYXJM010000014.1:0-2154 GCA_964465455.1 uncultured Klebsiella sp. | reverse complement strand
GTGGCGTCTGCTAACATCGGCTGCCCCGCGCAACCAGGCAGCGCCCATGTTGCATCCCGTGCTCCAGCGCGAGCGCCACACCGTCGCCGCGTGGCTCAGCGCCCGCGCGCACCGCTTGCAGGTGCTGCTGCCGCACGTCGGCCACGAGGCCGACATCGAGGCCCTGCACCAGTTCCGCGTCGAGCTGCGCCGCATCCGCACCGGGCTGCAGGCCCTCGGCGGCGCCCTGCCGCTGCCGGATGCAGCGGCGCTCGTGGCGGAATGCCGCTGGCTCGCCGGCCGCGGCGGGGGGCTGCGCGACATCGACGTGTTCCTGCACCGGCTCGCGGAATACCTCGGGCCCGATCACGCCGGCGACACGCCGGCGCTGCGCCGGCTGCGCGCCGAGCTCGGCCACTTGCGCAGCGCCGCGCGGCGCCAGCTGCAGGGTTCGCTGCGCAGCCGCCGCGCCGCGGCGCTGGTCGCGCGGCTGCAGGCCCTCGGCACGCTCGCCCCGGGCGCGCCGGGCTGGCCCGAGCTGCCGACCGCCGGGCAGGCGCTCTGGGCGAGCTACCGCCGCGTGCGCAGGCTCGGCCGCCGCATCGACGACGGTTCGCCGCCGGAGGACCTGCACGAGTTGCGCAAGCGCTGCAAGCGCCTGCGCTACCAGCTGGAGATGTACGCCGGCGCCTTCGACGGCCCCGAGCTGCCCGACACGGTGCGCCGCCTGCGCAAGCTGCAGAACGTGCTCGGCGACTACCAGGACTTCCACACCCACGCCGCGATGCTGCGCGCGCTGCAGGAGCGCTGCCAGGACGCGGGCGATGCGGATCCCGCCTACCTCGCGCTGATCGATCACCTGTGCGCGGCGCTCGGCGAGCGTTCCGACGCGGCGCGGGCGCGCTTCGCCTCGCGCTTCGCGCAGTTCGTGGCGCCGCGCCACCACCGCCGCCGGCGCGCGCTGTTCGCCCCCGACCCGCGGCTCGCGCGGCCCATGATCGGCAGTGGCGGCTACTGCCACGGCTGGGCCGGCGGCCAGCCCGTCGCGCTGCCGGTGGGCAAGGTGGTCTGCGTCGGGCGCAACTACGCAGCGCACGCCGCGGAGCTCGGCAACCCCGTACCCGAGGTGCCGCTGCTCTTCGTGAAGCCGCCTTCGGCGGTCGTCGACATGGCGCCGCAGTTCCGCGTCCCCGCCGCGCGCGGGCCGGTGCACCACGAGCTCGAGATCGCGCTGCTAATCGGGCGCGAGCTGCGCGACGCCACCGCGGAGGAGGCGTGGCGCGCGATCGCCGGGATCGGGCTCGCGATCGACCTCACGCTGCGCGGCGTGCAGGACGCGCTGAAGGCGAAGGGACAGCCGTGGGAGATCGCAAAGGGATTCGACGGCGCCTGCCCGCTGTCGCCCTTCGTGCCGCCGGACCCCGCGCTCGACCTCGGCGCGCTGGAAACGCGGCTGGTCGTGAACGGCCGCCGGCGCCAGCACGGCAGCAGCGCGCAGATGCTGACGCCGATCATCGAGCTGCTGTGCTTCGCCAGCCGCCAGTTCAGCCTGTGGCCGGGCGACGTGGTGCTCACCGGCACGCCCGCGGGCGTGGGGCCGCTCGAGCCGGGCGATCGCGTGCTCGCGGAGCTGAAGGGCCTAACGCTGGTGCGCACGGAGGTCGCGTAGGTCCGGATTTATCCGGACATTGTCCGGCCGAAGCCGGACCTACGCGCGCAGCTGGCGCACCCCGTCCGCGCCCGCCAGCAGGAGCAGGTCCGCAGGCCGGCGCGCAAAGATGCCGTTGCTGACCACGCCGACGATGTTGTTGATCGCGGCCTCCGTCTGCAGCGGTTCCGGCAGCGGGAAGTCGTAGACGTCGAGGATGATGTTGCCGTTGTCGGTGACGACGCCCTGGCGGTAGACCGGGTTGCCGCCCAGCTTCACCAGTTCGCGACCCACGTGGCTGCGCGCCATCGGGATCACCTCGACCGGCAGCGGGAAGGCGCCCAGCACCGGCACGAACTTGCTCTCGTCGGCGATGCAGACGAACTCGCGCGCCACCGCCGCGACGATCTTCTCGCGCGTGAGCGCGGCGCCGCCGCCCTTGATCAGCTGCAGCGCGGCGTTGGCCTCGTCGGCGCCGTCGACGTAGATGTCGATGCCGTCGACCACGTTCAGGTCGAACACCGGCA
>CAYXJM010000013.1:0-17401 GCA_964465455.1 uncultured Klebsiella sp. | reverse complement strand
ACGTAGGCCTCGGTGTCGTAGGGGATGTCGTAGTTGATCACGTGGCTGACGCGCGGTACGTCGATGCCGCGCGCCGCGACGTCGGTGGCGACGACGATGTCGAGCGCGCCGGACTTCAGCTGCTCGATCACGCGTTCGCGCATCTGCTGGTTCATGTCGCCGTGCAGAGCCGCCGCGGCGTAGCCGCGCGCCCCGAGACGGTCGGCGAGTTCCTCGGTCGCGGTCTTGGTGCGGACGAAGACGAGCGCGGCGTCGAGTTCCTCGTCGACCTCGAGGATGCGCGTCAGCGCGTCGAGCTTGTTGGTGCCGCTCACCTGCCAGTAGCGCTGGCGAATCGCGGCCACGGTCCGCGTGGCGGCCTTGATCTTCACCTCGCGCGGCTCGCGCATGTGCGTGCGCGCGACCCGACGGATCGCCTCGGCCATCGTCGCCGAGAACAGCGCGGTCTGCCGCTCGGCCGGCGTGTGCTCGAGGATCCACTCCACGTCGTCGATGAAGCCCATGCGCAGCATCTCGTCGGCCTCGTCGAGCACGAGGGCCTTGAGGCCGTCGAGATCCAGGCTCTTGCGCTCGAGGTGGTCCATCACGCGCCCCGGCGTGCCCACGATCACGTGCGCGCCGCGCCGCAGCTGCTTCAGCTGCATGTACATGCTCTGCCCGCCGTAGACCGGCAGCACGTGGAAGCCGCTCAGGTGCCTGGCGTACTTCTGGAACGCCTCGGCGACCTGGATGGCGAGCTCGCGCGTGGGCGTGAGCACGAGGATCTGCGGCTGCAGGCTCGCGAGGTCGAGGCGCTGCAGCAGCGGCAGCGCGAACGCCGCGGTCTTGCCGGTGCCGGTCTGCGCCTCGCCGAGCAGGTCGAGCCCCTCGAGCAGCGGCGGGATACAGGCCTGCTGGATCGGCGAGGGCGTCTCGTAGCCGACGTCGGCGAGCGCCTGCAACAGGGGTGCGGAAAGGTTCAGCTCGCTGAAGGAGCCAATGGATTCGGACATGGGTGCGTCTACCGGGAATGACGGGCCTGCGCGGCGATATGCCTGGTGGCCCGGGAGGCGTCCAGTATGAACGAGGCGGCGGCGTTTGCCGACCGCGGGTGTGGCGGATTACTGCCGCTTTATGAAAGTCCTGTCAGGTTGGCCCGCGCCTGCCGGGCGGCGGGTTACCATCGCAGGCTCCTCCAACAACACAACAGGGGAACCCCGATCCATGAGCACCAGTCCGACCGGCCCGCAGATCAATCCCGGCGAGATCGCCGGCTGGCCCATGCTGAAGATCCGCTACCGCACCGACGCCCAGGCGATCGCGGCGCTGCTGCCCCCGGGCATCGCGCCGGGCAGGGAGCCGATGGTGACGATCACCGTCTACAACGTGCCGATCCAGGGCGAGCCCGAGTACGGCGTGGTGATCAACGTCGACGCCGACTACGCCGGCATCGCCGGCGAGTACACGCTCGCGCTCGGCATCGACCAGGAAGCGCCGCTGTTCATCTGCCAGGAACTTTGGGGGCAACCGAAGTACCCGGTGCACGTGAGCTACTTCCGGCTCGGCGACCGCGTCGAGGCGAAAGTGCTGCACCAGGGCTGCACCTTCATCGAGTTCCACGGCGAGGTGAGCGCGACGCTGCCGAACCCGCCCGATCACGAGACCAACGAATGGTGGGTGAAGTGCATGCGCGGCGTGGACCCCGCGAAGTGCCAGTACGACTTCCCGCCGCACGTGGTGCACGTGTGGAGCAAGTACGGCACCGCGTACCTGCAGGAGCTCGCGGGCACGCTGACGCTGCGCGAGAGCGCCTGGGATCCCGTCGCCACCCTGCTGCCGATGCGCGAGCAGGTCAGCGCGCGGCTGTGGACCCCGGTCTTCAAGGATCGCAGCATCAAGCTCGCAGGAGCTCTGGATCCCGAGGGCTACTGGCCGTTCGCCGACACCATCAGCGGCACGCGCTGGCCGGGTACCTCCGGCGGACCGAAACGCCCGTAGGTCCGGCTCCGCGGGTCAGGCTCCAGCCTGACCATGTTCGCCCGCAGGTCCGGCTTCAGCCGGACGGTTGTCCGGATCCGTCCGAACGAGCGTCCGGCTGAAGCCGGGCCTGCGGGGAAGCCACCGGCCGGAACACCCACTGGTGTTTCGGCGCGTGCTCGGCATTGCCGTACTCGATCACCTGCACGTCGAACCAGATCGGCAGGATGTAGCGGAAATAGAAGGCGTGGGTGACCACGTCGCCGATCACGAGGTCCTCGTACTCCTTGATCTGCACGCGCGGGTCGCGCGCCTGCCATTCCCGGCACAGCGCGAGCTTGGCGTCGACCTCGGCGCGGCTCTCGAGCAGGAAGCCGAGGTGGTCGTAGCCCGGCGAGCGCAGCGGCTCGTCCTGTTCCATCAGCAGGATGAAGTGGCTGGTCTCCGGATCGGTCTGCAGCAGCAGGCCGGTCTGGTCGAACAGCGGCACGTCGATCGCACCGAAGCCGAACACCTGGCCGTAGAAGCCCGTGATCGCCTCGCGATCGTGCGTCAGCGCGCCCTTCGGCAGCGTCAGTTCCATGTGGTTGAAGCGCAGCGGCATCGGAGCGGTTCCTCGCGTCATTGCTGGTGCGCGGCAGTGTATGCCGGATGCCGCGCGACCGGGATGGCGATTCGTTAATCCGCCCCGAGTCCGCGCTCGGCAAGCCGCACGGCCGCCGCGGCGCACACGCTCCGGCGGCCGGCCTCGTCGAGCGCGCTCCAGCCGCAGATCTCCGCGATCGTGCGCCCGCAGCCAACGCAGACGTCGTGCTCGTCCAGCGTGCACAGGCGCCGGCACGGCGAGGCGGTGCGCGCCGTGGCCCGCGTATCCCGGTCTCCGTTCATCGTCGTTCCCCGTCGTGCCCGGGCGGACTTTAGCCGCTGCGGCGCGGCGCGCAAGCCCCGCGCTTGCGGCATGCGAAGGATGCGCGCAATACTTCGCGGCGATCCGCCCGGAACATCGCACCCGCATGAAGCAACTCAAGGTCGGCCTGCTCGGCGGCGGCTCGTGGGGCACCACGGTCGCCTCGCTGGTTGCGCGCAACGCGCCCGCGGTGCTGTGGGCGCGCGACCCCGCGACCGTCGCCGAGATCAACGCGCACCACACCAACGCGAAATACCTGCCCGGCGCGAAGCTGCACGAGAGCCTGCGCGCCACGGCCGACATCGCCGAGGCGAGCGCCGAAGTCGACGTGGTCGTCATCGGCGTTCCGTCGCAGGGGTTCCGCGGTGCGCTCGAGGCGATACGCGAGCACATCCGCCCCTGGGTGCCGGTGATCAGTCTCACCAAGGGCCTCGAGGCCGGCAGCGGCAAACGCATGACCGAGATCGTCGCCGAAGTGCTGCCGGGGCACCCGGCCGGGGTGCTCACCGGCCCCAACCTCGCGCGCGAGGTGATGTCGGGCTTCGCCGCGGCCAGCGTGATCGCGATGCAGGACCAGACCATCAACCGCTCGCTGCAGCAGCTGTTCAGCAGCGGGCTGTTCCGCGTCTACACCAACGACGACGTGATCGGCTGCGAACTGGGTGGCGTGCTGAAGAACGTGATCGCGATCGCGGTCGGCATGGGCGACGGCCAGGGCGCGGGAGACAACACGCGCGCGGCGCTGATCTGTCGCGGGCTGGCCGAGATCACGCGCCTCGGCGTCGCGATGGGAGGCAAGCCCGCCACTTTCGCGGGGCTGGCCGGCGTCGGCGACCTCGTGGCGACCTGCACCAGCGCGCAGAGCCGCAATCGCCACGTCGGGGTGGAACTCGGCAAGGGGCGCCGCATCGACGAGATCATCGCCGGCATGTTCATGGTGGCCGAGGGCGTCAAGAGCGCGCCGGTGGTGATGGAGCTCGCCGACCGCCACGGCGTGGACATGCCGCTGGTGCGCGAGGTGTTCGACGTGGTGCAGGGCCGCAGCACCGCGAAGCGCGCCTTCCGCGGGCTGCTGCGCACTGCGGCCGGAGCGGAGTCCGAGGCCGGTTGATGCCGGCCCTACGCGGTGTCGCGGATCGCCTGCGCCAGCAGCGCGAGCCCCTCGGCAAAGGTGCTCTCCTCGGCCGTTAGCGGCACCAGCACGCGGATGGTGTTGGCGTACACGCCGCAACTCAGCAGCAGCAGGCCCAGTTCGGCCGCGCGCGCGGTGAGCGCCTTCGTGCGTTCGGCATCCGGCCTGCGCGTGCCGGGCTCGACCAGTTCGAAGGCCACCATCGCGCCCAGGCCGCGGATCTCGCCGATGCCGAGCCGCGGGTCCGCCGCCAGCGCCTGCATGTGCGCGCGGAACTGCTCGCCCATCGCCGTGGCGCGCGCCAGGATGTTCTCGCTGCGTATCACCTCGATCACCGCGAGCGCCGCGGCGCAGGCCACCGGGTTGCCGCCGTAGGTGCCGCCGAGGCCGCCAGGCGCCGGCGCGTCCATCACGTCGGCGCGTCCGACGACGCCGGCCAGCGGCAGCCCGCCGCCGATCGACTTCGCGGTCGTGATCAGGTCGGCGCGCACGTCGTAGTGCTCCATCGCGAAGAACCTGCCGGTGCGCGCGAACCCCGACTGCACCTCGTCGGCGATCAGCAGGATGCCGTGCTCGTCGCAGAGCGCGCGCAGCGCGCGCAGGAACTCCGGCGGCGCCACCGTGAAGCCGCCCTCGCCCTGCACCGGCTCGATCACGAAGGCCGCGACGCGGGATGGCTCGATGTCGCACTTGAAGATGTGCGCGATGTCACCGAGCGCGTCGTCCACGCTCACGCCGTGATAGGGGTGCGGGAAGCGCGCATGGCGGACATCGCCGGGAAAGGGCCCGAAGCCGGTCTTGTAGGGCGCCACCTTGCCGGTGAGCGCCATGGCCATCATCGTGCGGCCGTGGAAGCCCCCGCTGAACGCGATGACACCGGGGCGAGCCGTGGCCAGGCGCGCGATCTTGACCGCGTTCTCGACGGCCTCGGCGCCGGTCGACAGCAACAGCGACTTGGCCGGCCCCGCGATCGGCGCGAGCGCGTTGAGCTGCTCGGCCAGCGCGATGTAGGGCTCGTAGGGCATGACCTGGAAGCAGGAATGGATCACGCGCTGCAGCTGCTGCTCGATGGCCGCCAGCACCCGGGGATGGCGGTGACCGGTGTTCAGCACGCCGATCCCGCCGGCGAAATCGACGTAGCGCTTGCCCTCGACGTCCCAGATCTCGGCATTCACCGCGCGCTCGGCGAAGCGTTGCGTGGCACTGCTGACGCCGCGCGCGACCGCGGCGGCGCGGCGCTGCCAGAGTTCGGCGTTGCTGCTCATGGAATGCTCCCGGGCCGCGCGCGCGGCGTCAGATGGACGACAGGCCCGGGATGGTACGAAGAGGCCCCCGCCGCGGCAACACCACGACGGGGGTAGCGCGCCGGCGCCTCAGGCCGCGCCGCGGCGCGGCAGCATGCGCGCGAGCGTGTTGTCCTTCTGCACGTAGTGGTGGAACAGCGCGGCCACCGCGTGCAGGCCCACCACCCAGTACGCCCACTCGCCCACTTCGTGGTGCCAGTGCTCCATGCTCTCGGCGAGCGCGTGGTTCTTCGCGACCAGCGGCGGCAGCTCGAGGCCGAAGAAGGGCACCGGCTTGCCCTCTGCGCTGAGGATCAGCCAGCCCATCACCGGCATGGCGATCATGAACGCGTACAGCCAGAGGTGCAGCAGCTTCGCCAGCAGTTGCTGCCACGACGGCGGCGTCGGCGCGATCAGCGGCGTCGGGCCGGAGAACCGCGCCGCGATGCGCACCGCGACGAGGATCAGCACCGAGATGCCGAGCATGAAGTGCAGCGCCTTCATGAACTCGCGTGGATCACTGCCCTTGGGAAATATCTCGCGCAGTTCCATGGCCGCGTAGACGGCCACCAGCAGCACCAGCATCAGCCAGTGCAGCGCGATCTGAAGCGAGCCGTAGCGCGCGGTCGAGTTCTTCCACATGACGATTCCCCCTCGATGGAACGACGAGGGAATTATGGCCCCGCGCGGGGGCGCCGAACCAGCGCACCGTGTGCGCACAAAGTCGGCCGCGGTCTTAAGCCGGCGTTAAGGAACGCGTGCCCGCGCCGCGGCCACAGTGCGCTCAGGCGGTCCTGGCCGTCGCCATTGCGTGCACGTCGGCCGCCGCCAGCGCGCGGCCACCGATCGCCCAGTCACCGCCTTCGAACTCCTGGATGCGAACCCAGGTCACGGGCCGCATGCGCTCGCCTTCGACCTCGATCATGGCGCGCGTGACCTTGTCGATCAGCTCGCGCTTCTGGGCCGGGGTGAAGACGTCCTTGATCACGTCGATGGTTACGAGTGGCATGGCATTTCTCCTCTGGTTGCCGCGCCGGCGGACCCGTTCCGCCGACACCGGACAGAGCGTCCCACGCCGCGCCGGGCAAAGCTTGCAGACGCCGTGGAGATTTGCTGGAGCTTGCCGCCGCGTGCGGTGCGCTGGTGTATGCTCGGCGCCATGATCTACCGGTTCGGCGACTTCGAGCTCGACACCGCGCGGGTCGAGCTGCGCGCAGACGGCGCGATCCGGCACGTGGAGCCGCAGGTCTTCGCGCTGCTGGCGTTGCTCGTCGAGAACCGCGATCGCCTTGTCTCCCTGGACGAGATCGTCGAGAAGGTGTGGGACGGACGCGTCGTTTCCGACGCCGCCGTTTCCAGCCGCATCAAGTCGGCGCGCCAGGCGCTCGGCGACGACGGCAAGGCCCAGCGCTTCATCCGCACGAGCCACCGCCAGGGCTTCCGCTTCGTCGCGCCGGTGCGCGTCGAGCGCGACGTGCCGGGCGCTGCGCCGCCGGCCGCATCGGCGGCGCGCCCCTCGATCGCCGTGCTGCCGTTCCGCCTGCTCGGCGCGGCGGGTCGCTATGCCGCCGTCGCCGACGCGCTGCCGCACGAGCTCATCACCGAACTGGCGCGGCTGCGCTGGCTCTTCGTGACGGCGCGCGGTTCCTCGTTCCGCCTGCGGGAGCCGGACCTGGACGCCGGCGAGGTCGGCCGGCTGCTGGGCGTGCGCTACTGCCTGTCGGGTACGGTGGAGACGACGAAGACCCGGCTCGCCGTCACGACGGAACTGGTGGACACGCGCGACGCGGGCGTGGTGTGGGCCGAGCGCTTCGCCGGCGCGATCGACGACGTGCACGGCGTGCGCGCCGCGATCCGCACGCGCATCCTCGCGGCACTGGAGATCGGGATTCCGCTGCACGAAGCGGCGCTGGCGCGCCTGCGCGTCAGCGAGGACCTCGACGCCTGGTCGGCCTACCACCTGGGCCTGCAGCACATGTACCGCTTCAATCGCGCCGAAAATGCCGCCGCCGGCACCCTGTTCAGCCAGGCGCTGGCGCTGGACCCGGACTTCGCCCGCGCCCATGCGGGCCTCTCCTTCCTGCATTTCCAGAGCGCGTTCATGGGCTACAGCGCGGACCTGGCCGGCGAGATCCGGCTGGCGCGCGGCGCGGCCGCGCGCAGTCTCGAACTCGACCCCCTGGAGCCCTTCGCCCACTTCGCGATGGGGCGCACCTTCTGGCTCGAGGGCGACCTGGAAAGCGCGCTCGCCTGGCTCGAGCGGGCGACCGCGATCAGCCCGAACTACGCCCAGGGCGTGTATGCGCAGGCCTGGACCGAGAGCCTGTCGGGGCGTCCGTTGCAGGGTCGCGAGCACGTCGACCTGGCGCTGCGCCTCAGTCCGCTCGATCCGCTCCACTACGCGATGCTGGGCACGCGGGCCTTCACCCACCTGGCGCAGGACGAGTACGCCGAAGCGGCGGCCTGGGCCGAGCGGGCGGCGCGCTCACCGGGTGCCCACGTGCTGATCGCGCTGATCGCGGCCGTCGCCCATGCGCTGGCCGGCGACGCGACGCGCGCCGCCGCGTGGGCGGCCAATGCACGCGCACGCCACCCGGGGCTCGGCCGCGCGGACTTCTTCCGCGCCTTTCCGACCACATCCGGCGCGATGCGGCAAGGGGCATCGAAGGCGCTCGCCGGGCTCGGCTTCTGATTGCGCCGGGACTCCCACCGGGGGACGAACCCTTGACCTCGATCATGGCAGCGTCGCCGCGCCCCCCGGACCGGCATTTCGACGGTTTCCGCCGCGTCCCCCAAAGGCTATAGTGCGCGCCGCCCCAGGTTCCCGGAGCGCCGATGCGCCGTCACCCGCACCAGTACGCCCTGCTGCTCGCGCTCTGCGCGGTGCTGCTGCGTGGACTGATCCCGCTGGGCTGGATGCCGTCGGCCGCGACCGGGACCGTGGCGCTGTGCACCGCCGACGGACTCGTGCAGCTCTCCACGACCGAGGCGCGCGAACTGCTCGGGCAGAGCGTGCCGCCAGTGCAGGAGCATGCCGGGCCCGGACCCTGCGCCTTTGCCGCGAGCGGCATGCCGGGCGCCGCGCCGGCCGTCGTGCTGCCGCCGTCGATCGCGCTCGCCGGCGCGCCGGAGCCACGCTATTCGCCTCCCCTTCTGCCCTATCGCCCCGCGGGCAGCGCGCTCGCGCGCGCGCCGCCGCTGTTCTCCTGACCCCCACGTGATGCTTTCGCCGCGGCGCACCTGCGCCTGCGGTGCCCACGACAATCCAGGAGACACACCGATGAAACTTCGCCCGCTCGCGGCCGCGCTCGGCTGCGCCCACGCCCTGCTTCTGACCAGCTTCGACGCCCACGCCACCCATGCCGACGAGGGCCTCGAGGAGATCGTCGTCACCGCGGTGCACATGCGCAAGCCGCTCGTGGTCAGCACCGATCCCTCGCTGCCGCGCCAGCCGCTGCCCGCACACGACGGCGCCGACTACCTGAAGACCATTCCGGGCTTCAACGTGATCCGCAAGGGCGGCACCGACGGCGACCCGATGTTCCGCGGCATGGCGGCCTCACGCATCAACATCCTGCTCGACGGCGAATCGCTGCTCGGCGGCTGCGGCATGCGCATGGACCCGCCCACGGCCTACGTCTTCCCGGAGGCCTACGACCGCATCACCGTGATCAAGGGACCGCAGAGCGTGATCCACGGTCCCGGCAACTCTGCGGCCACCGTGATGTTCGAGCGCGACTCGAAGCGCCTCGATGCGGCGGGCTGGCAGGCGAACGGCTCGGTGACCGGGGCCAGCTTCGGCCGCGACGACGAGGTGCTGCGGCTGATCGGCGGCACGCCGCAGGCCTATGCGGAGCTGACCGGCACGCACGCGCAGTCCGACGACTACGAGGACGGCGACGGCACCGAGGTGCACTCGCGCTACGAGCGCCAGAGCCTCAACGCCGCGCTGGGCTGGACGCCCGACGCCGACACCAGCCTGGAGCTGAGCGGCGCGCTCAGCGAGGGCGAGGCGGCCTACGCCGACCGCGGCATGGACGGGGCGGAGTTCGACCGCGAGAACGTGGGAGTCAAGTTCCGCAAGGACCACCTGTCGGAGCTGGTGCAGCAGGTCGAGGCGCAGGCCTACTACAACTACATCGACCACGTGATGGACAACTACAGCCTGCGCGACTTCACGCCGACCATGATGATGCCGGCGCCCTCGGCCAGCAATCCCGATCGCGAGACCACGGGCGGGCGCGTGCAGGCGGAACTGAAGCTCGGCGCGGACACCCGCGCGATCCTGGGTCTCGACACGCAGTCGAACGAGCACTCGGTGCGCTCGACCATGAACGAGATCATGATGCCCTGGGAGCGCATGGACCGCGTCGCGGACGCGAGCTTCCGCCAGGCGGGCGTGTTCGCCGAGCTCACGCACGCGCTCGACGAGCGCTCGCGCCTGATCGGCGGCATGCGCCTCGACGACTGGCGCGCGAAGGACAAGCGCGACACCGTTCGCCTCGGCATGATGATGAGCGCGCCCAATCCTACCGCGGGCGAGACGCGCGACGACACGCTGGAGAGCGGCTTCCTGCGCTACGAGCACGACCTCGCGGCGCGTCCGCTGACGCTCTACGCGGGCCTCGGCCACGCCGAGCGCTTCCCCGACTACTGGGAGAGCGTCTCGGACAAGGAGAGCGCCGACAGCCTGAGCTCCTTCGACACCCGCCCCGAGAAGAACACCCAGCTCGACGTCGGCCTGATCCGGCGCGGCGGGAAGCTCGACGCCTCGCTGTCGCTCTTCTACAACGACATCGAGGACTACATCCTGATCGAGTCCAACGTCCGCAAGGGCATGCGCACGACCACCATCGCACGCAACGTCGACGCCACGACCTGGGGCGGCGAGGCGGGCCTCAGCTACGCGATCGCCACGCACTGGTCGACGGACCTGACGCTCGCCTACACGCGCGGCGAGAACGAGACCGACGACCGCCCGCTGGCGCAGCAATCACCGCTCGAGGGGCGCCTAAGCCTCGAGTTCGACAACGGCACCTGGTCCGCCGGCGCGCTGCTGCGCCTGGTGGATGACCAGGACCGCGTGGCGGTCAACCAGGGCAACGTGGTGGGCCAGGACCTCGGCGAGACCGACGGCTTCGCGGTGCTGTCGCTGAACGGGGGCTGGAAGATGCGCCGCGGCGTGCAGCTGACCGCCGGCATCGACAACCTGCTCGACGAAACCTACGCCGAGCACGTCAGCCGCGGCGGCGCGATGCTCGCGGGTTACACGCAGACCGAGCGCGTGAACGAACCGGGCCGCACGGCGTGGATGAAGCTCAGCCTCGCACTCGATTGACCTGGATCAGCATCCGCCCCTGTCCCCGGGGGCGGATCGCGGCGTACCATCTCAGGCCCGATGCAGGCAGATCGACGCGGCGCGAGACCGCGCGGAGGAGTTCAGGATGGCACGGATCGTGGTCATGGGCGCCGGCCTCGGTGGCATGCCGGCGGCGTACGACCTCAAGAAGGCGCTGGGCAAGGACCACGAGGTCACGCTGATCAACCCGAGCCCGCACTTCCAGTTCACGCCCTCGAACCCGTGGGTGATGGTGGGCTGGCGCACGCCGGAGCAGGTGCTGGTGCCGATCGGCGAGAACGTGGCGAAGAAGGGGGTGCGCTTCATCGCGCAGGCCGTGACGCGCATCGACGCCGGGCAGAACCGCCTGGCGCTGGCCGACGGCAGCGAGGAAGCCTACGACTACCTCGTGATCTGCACCGGGCCGCGGCTCGCCTTCGAGGAAGTGCCTGGCACGGGCCCCGAGGCCCACACGCACAGCGTCTGCACCACGCCGCACGCCGAGCGCGCGGCGCGCTCCTACGAGGAGTTCCTGCGCAACCCGGGACCCGTCGTGGTCGGCGCGGTGCAGGGCGCGAGCTGCTTCGGCCCGGCCTACGAGACGGCGATGATCCTCGACACCGACCTGCGCAAGCGCAAGCTGCGCGACCGGGTACCGATGACCTTCGTCACCAGCGAGCCCTACATCGGCCACATGGGTCTCGGTGGCGTCGGCGACTCGAAGAGCCTGCTGGAATCGGAGCTGCGCCAGCGGCACATCCGCTGGATCACCAACGCGAAGGTGCTCGAAGCCGGCGCCGCGGCGGTGAAGGTCGCCGAGCACGACGACAAGGGCGCGGTGGTGAAGGAGCACGAACTGCCGACGCGCTTCACCATGCTGATCCCGGCCTTCAAGGGCGTCGACGCCGTTGCGGCCGTCGAGGGCCTGTGCAACCCGCGCGGTTTCGTGCTGATCGACGAGCACCAGCGCAACCCGACCCACCGCAACATCTTCGCCGCGGGCGTCTGCGTCGCGATTCCGCCCGTGGAGGCCACGCCGGTGCCCACCGGCGCGCCGAAGACCGGCTACATGATCGAGTCGATGGTGACCGCGATCGTGCACAACATCCAGGCCGATCTCGCCGGCCAGCCCGCCACGCAGCGCGCGACCTGGAACGCGATCTGCCTCGCCGATCTCGGCGACGACGGGGTGGCCTTCGTGGCGCTGCCGCAGATACCGCCGCGCAACGTGACGTGGGCGCGGCGCGGCAAGTGGGTGCACTTCGCGAAGATCGCCTTCGAGAAGTACTTCATGCACACGATGTACAGCGGCAACACCGAGCCCGTCTACGAGAAGTACGTGCTGAAGGCGCTCGGGATACTGCGGCTGAAGACCGGCGAGCACCAGGAACTGTGAGACCCCGCCGCGTGTCCGGCGTCGCCGGGCACGCGTTCATCGATCCTCAGCGGAATGCCTGTCCCGGCGCAACGCCGAGCTTGCGCGCGGCGATCGCCGCCGGGCAGAAGCCGGTGACGGAGGACTGCAGCAGGTTCAGGCCGACGAAGGCCGTCAGGAACAGCCAGTAGGGGTGCACCCACACGCCGAGCGCGAGGCTCAGCAGCACCATGACGCCGGCGAATCCGAGCACGAAACGATCGAGGTTCATCGCATTCCCCTCCTTGCGGGTGAGCGGCCTGGCGGGGCCCAAGTATTAGGGCAGACTAATGCATTGGCAATCCTGCGGGGGGACGATTGCGCCGCGGGCTGCTAGAATCTGCGCTGGTTCACCACATCAGATCCCTGCAATGCGTGCCCTAAACCTGCTGCCGACCCTGTTTTGTTCCCTGTTCATGGCCGTCACGACGGAGGCGATGACGCTGCGCATGCCGCCGCCCGGCGAGGACGTCGTCGGCGAAGTGATGACGGTGCAGATCGCCCGTCACGAGGACACCCTGAACCAGTACGCCCAGGCCTACGGCTTCGGCTTCCGCGAATTGATGGCCGCCAACCCCGGCATCAACCCGTGGGTACCGGGGGAAGGCCGCAAGGTACTCATGCCGGGCGAGTTCATCCTGCCGCCGGGCGAGCGCGTGGGCGTGGTCATCAACCTGGCGGAGCAGCGCCTCTACTACTACCAGCCGGACGGCAAGACGCTGGTCACCTTCCCGGTCGGCATCGGCCGCGAGGACTGGCAGACGCCCCAGGTCAGCACGACGGTGACCAAGATCGTCAAGGACCCGAGCTGGACTCCCCCCGCCTCGATCCGGCGCGAGCACGCCGCCATGGGCGATCCGCTGCCCGCCGTGGTGCCGCCGGGGCCGGACAATCCGCTGGGCCCCTGGGCGGTGCGTTTGGCCGCGCCGGGCTACCTGATCCACGGCAGCAACAAGGAGCTCGGCGTCGGCATGCGCGTCAGCCACGGCTGCATGCGCCTGTACAACGACGACATCGCGGAGTTCGCGCGGCTCGTGAAGCCGGGCACCCCGGTCCGCATCATCGACGTGCCGGTGAAGGTGGGCTGGAAGGGCGGCGCCATGTTCGTCGAGGTGCACGAGGCGCTCGAGGAAAAACGCTCGCATCACGTGCCCGAAGAGGCCGTCGCGGACGCGATTGCCGTTGCCAACCGCCTGGCGCGTCAGCCGGCAGAAATCGACTGGCTCGAAGCCAAGGCCGCCGCCGTGCAGCGCTCGGGACTGCCGATGCGCGTATCGGCCCAGAAGGTCGCCCTGCGCTGATCCCCGCCTGATCCCGCCGGGGACCCGGGTCCCCGGCCTGCGCGGCGCTCAGCCGCGGACGAACACCGTCACCAGCGGCTCGTCGCCGAGCTGGCGGCTCCAGTGGCCGTGCACCGTCGGATCGAACTCCGCGCCCTCGGGCAGCACGTCGGCCGAGTAGAAGTGCTCGCCGGGACCGAACACGCGCGAACTGCCGTCCTGCAGCCCGATCTCCATCCTCCCGCGCAGGATGAACACCCACTGCGGCGTGCCGGTGCAGTGGAAGCTCGAGCGGAAACCCACCGGGCTCTCGCGCAGCTGCAGCCCGCCGCTCGGCATCAGCGCCGAGAAACGCGCCTGCGGCGTGCCTTCGGGCAGAGGCACCGCTTCCTCGCGGAAGCGGGCGCGGCCGTCGGCGTCGGTGAAGAGCACGACCTTGGTGAAATGCGTCATCGGGGTGTCTCGCTCGCGTTCGGGATCGCGCCATTCTAGCCCCGCCCCGCGGCGAGCGTGTATAAAGCGGCTCCCCCCAGCAACAACGGAGACACCCGTGGGCAAGCTCGAAGGCAAGCGCATCATCGTGACCGGCGGCGCCGGCGGCATCGGCAACGCCGCGGTACGCCTCTTCGCCGCCGAGGGCGCGCGCGTCGCCTGCACGTTCAACAATGCGAAGCCGGAGGTGCCCGCGGGCGTGCCGACGGCGCGCTGCGACATCACCGACAAGGCCGAGGTCAACGCGGTGTTCGACCAGCTCGCCGCGGCCCTCGGCGGGCTCGACGTGCTGGTGCACGCCGCCGGCCGCCACGGCAGCCAGCCGGCCGAGCTGATCGGCGAGCGCGACTGGGACGCGATGTTCGACGCCAACGGCAAGGCCACTGTGTGGACCAACCAGGCGGCGTTCCGCCACCTGCGCGATCACGGCGGCTCGATCGTGAACATGGGCTCCATGGAGGGCGTGCGCGGCTTCGCCGGCAACGCGATGTATTCGGCCTCGCGCGGCGCCGTGATGGCGTGGACGCGCTCGGTGGCGCTGGAATGGGGCAGGTACGGCGTGCGCGTGAACTGCGTCGCCCCGGCGATCCACACCGAGATCTTCGAACGCCAGCGCCGGCAGATGGACGAGGCCACGCGCGCGGCCGTGGACGCCCACATCGCCGCGGCGATCCCGCTCGGCGGCAAGATGGGCGACCCGCTGCGCGACCTCGCTCCCGTGCTCGCCTTCCTCGCGAGCGACGACTCGCGCTTCGTCACCGGCCAGACCCTCGCGGTCGATGGCGGCCTGATGATGCTGGGCTCCTGAGCGGCACGTGCGCGCGCTCGCCGGCTGCCTCGCCCTGGCCTGCGCGCTCGCGCTGCCGGCGCGCGCGGCCGACGCCCCGCGGCTGCTCGACGACGAGGCGGCCGTCACCGCCGTACTCGCCACGGTAGAGCAGCGCCTCGCGCTGATGCCGCAGGTCGCCGCGGCGAAGTGGCGCACGCGGGAGCCGGTGAGCGACCCGGCACGCGAGCAGGCGCTGCTCGAGCGCAACGCCACCGCCGCCGCAGCGCTCGGCTTCGCCGCGGCGCCGGCGCGCACGCTGCTCGCGCTGCAGATGCGCTTCGCGCGCGAGGCCCAGCAGCGCCTGCACGCAACGTGGCAGCACACCGGCTGCGATGCCTGCGAGCCCCCGCCCGATCTCGCCGCCGTGCGGCAACGACTCGATGCGCTGGGGGCCCGGCAGTTGCGCGCGCTGCATCTCGCCGCGCCGGCGCTCGCCGCACCGGACTTCATCGCGCGCCACGCGGCGCTGGCCGACGTGCGTCTCGGCGACGCGCTGCCCGCGGCCGCGGATCGCGCGCAGCTGCTGCAGGCGCTGGCCGCGATCCGGCGCGCCGCACCGCCCTCGCTGGCGCGCGCGCGGGCCAGCGGCGTGCTGCGCATCGGCACCACGGGCGACTACGCGCCGTTCAGCATCGAACACGACGTTCGCCTGGCGGGTGCCGACATCGCGCTGGCCGTCTCGCTGGCTGCCGACCTCGGCCTGGAGCCCGTCTTCGTGCGCACCAGCTGGCCCACGCTGATGCAGGACCTGGCCGCGGACCGCTTCGACGTGGCGCTGGCCGGCATCTCTATAACGCCCGAGCGCGCGGCACGGGCATTCTTCTCGCGGCCCTACCACAGCGGCGGCAAGACCATCGTCGCGCGCTGCGCCGAGCGCGCACGCTTCGATACGCCCGCGGAGCTCGACGATCCCGCCGTGCGCGTGATCGTGAATCCCGGCGGCACCAACGAGGCGTGGGTGCGCGCCAATTTGGGGCGGGCGCAGATCCGCGTGCACCCTGACAACCGTACCGTATTCGACGAGATCGTTGCCGGACGCGCCGACGCGATGGTCACCGACGACGTGGAAGCGGAGCTGCAGACGCGCCGCCACCCGCAGCTGTGCCGCACGCTGCCGGGAACGCTCACCCGCAGCGAGAAGGCCGTGCTGATGCCGCGCGACGCCGCGCTGCAGGCCGCGGTCGACGGCTGGCTGCAGCGCCAGCTCGACGCGGGACTTCCCGCATCCGTGCTGCGCGAAGCCTTGGCGCAGTGATTGCATCAACGCCTGCGGGGAACCGCAGGAATACCCGGCGTGTCAATTGATACAGCAGGGGTGACAACGCTGAATGAATCCAGGCGGTCTATAGTCGGATAGAGGTTTCACCACGCTGCGAGGAGAAATCCATGAGCCTGTTCCAGCACTACCGCGCCCGTTACGAGGAAGCGAAGGAAGAGGAACTCTCCCTCACGCAGTACCTCGAACTGTGCAAGACCGACCGCTTCGCCTTCGCCAACGCCGCCGAACGCATGCTGCACGCGATCGGGACGCCCGAGTACATCGACACCTCCACCGACTCGCGACTGTCGCGGCTGTTCTCGAACCGCGTCATCGCGCGCTACCCGGCTTTCCGCGAGTTCCACGGCATGGAGGACACGATCGAGCAGATCGTCTCCTACTTCCGCCACGCGGCGCAGGGGCTGGAGGAGAAAAAGCAGATCCTCTACCTGCTCGGTCCCGTCGGCGGCGGAAAGTCCTCTCTCGCCGAGCGCCTGAAGAAGCTGATGGAACGCTGCCCGATCTACGCGCTGAAGGGTTCGCCGGTGTTCGAGTCGCCGCTCGGGCTGTTCGACCCGGACGAAGACGGCGAGATCCTCGAGCGCGATTACGGCATTCCGCGGCGTTACCTGAACGTGATCATGTCACCGTGGGCGGTCAAGCGGCTGCACGAGTTCGGCGGCGACATCAGCAAGTTCCGCGTCGTCAAGCTGCACCCCTCCGTGCTCGACCAGATAGCCGTGGCGAAGACCGAGCCCGGCGACGAGAACAACCAGGACATCTCCTCGCTGGTCGGCAAGGTCGACATCCGCATGCTGGAGAGGTACGCGCAGAACGACGCCGATGCCTACAGCTACTCGGGAGCGCTGTGCCGCGCGAACCAGGGCATCATGGAATTCGTCGAGATGTTCAAGGCGCCCATAAAGGTGCTTCACCCGCTGCTCACCGCGACGCAGGAGGGCAATTACAACGGCACGGAGGGCCTCTCGGCGATACCGTTCAGCGGCATCATCCTCGCGCACTCCAACGAATCGGAGTGGGTCGGCTTCAGGAACAACCGCAACAACGAGGCATTCCTCGACCGCGTATTCATCGTCAAGGTCCCCTACTGCCTCCGCGTCAGCGACGAGATCAGGATCTACCGCAAGCTGCTCGCCAACAGCGACCTGCACGCCGCGCCCTGCGCGCCGGGGACGCTGGAGATGATGGCGCAGTTCTCGGTGCTCTCGCGCATCGCGGAGCCGGAGAACTCGAGCATCTATTCCAAGATGCGCGTCTACGACGGCGAGTCGCTGAAGGACGTCGACCCGAAGGCCAAGTCCTACCAGGAGTACCGCGACGCGGCCGGCGTCGACGAGGGCATGAACGGCCTGTCGACGCGATTCGCGTTCAAGATCCTCTCGCGCGTGTTCAACTTCGACGCCACCGAGATCGCCGCCAACCCGGTGCACCTGCTTTACGTGCTGGAAACCCAGCTCGAACGCGAGCAGTTCCCGCAGGACCTCTACGAGA
>CAYXJM010000012.1:0-17676 GCA_964465455.1 uncultured Klebsiella sp. | reverse complement strand
CTGATCGCGCCCGCGGAACTGCCCGCGGATTTCCTGCGCCGCATCCGCTCGTTCAGGGCGGGCTCGGGCACTTTCCGCATGAACGTGGCGCTGTCCCGTCTGCCCGACTTCGCCTGCCTGCCCGGCACGGGCGAGCACCTGCAGTCGGGCATCATCATCGCGCCCACGCTCGATTACATGGACCGGGCCTTCCTCGACGCGAAGCAGACCGGCATGGCGAAGGCGCCGATCGTGGAGATGCTGATCCCCTCGATCGTCGACGATTCGCTCGCGCCTCCCGGACGCCACGTCGCCAGCCTGTTCTGCCAGCAGTTCGCGCCGGAGCTGCCCGCCGGGCGCAGCTGGGACGCGGAGCGCGAGGCGGCGGCGGAGCGCATCATCGACACGGTCGAGGCGCACGCGCCCGGCTTCCGGGCCTCGGTGCTGGGGCGGCAGATCCTCTCGCCGCTCGACCTGGAACGCACCTTCGGCCTCGTCGGCGGCGACATCATGCACGGCAACATGTCGCTCGACCAGCTGTGGTCGGCGCGGCCCGTGCTCGGCCACGGCGCGTACCGCGGGCCGCTGAAGGGACTCTACATGTGCGGTGCCGGCACCCATCCGGGCGGCGGCGTCACCGGCGCGCCGGGGCACAACGCCGCCGCGCGGATCATCGCCGACCGTTCCCTGGCGGGACGCCTGCTGCGCCGGGGCTGAGCCGCGAGGCACCGTGCGGGGCGTGCGGCCGGCCTGTCACGGTCGCATGCCGGTTTGCGCGCCGCTAGGCGGCAGGGCCCGCGTCCCCGGGCGCCTGCGGCGTCGTGCGTGCGAACAGGCTGCCGATCAGATCCACCGGTACCGGGAATACCAGCGTCGAGCTCTTGTCGCCGGCAACCTGGGTCAGGGTTTGCAGATAACGCAGCTGCATCGCCGCGGGTTCGCGCGACAGCATGGAGGCCGCCTCCATCAGCGCCTGCGCCGCCTGCTTCTCGCCTTCGGCATGAATCACCTTGGCGCGCCGTTCGCGTTCGGCCTCGGCCTGGCGGGCGATCGCGCGCACCATGCTTTCGTTGAGGTCGATGTGCTTGATCTCGACGTTGGTCACCTTGATGCCCCAGGAGTCGGTCTGGGCGTCGAGTATCTGCTGTACATCGAGATTGAGTCGCTCGCGCTCGGCCAGCATCTCGTCGAGCTCGTGCTTGCCGAGCACCGCGCGCAAGGTGGTCTGTGCGAGCTGGCTGGTGGCAACGAGGAAATTCTCCACCTGGATGATGGCCTTCTCCGGGTCCACCACGCGGAAGAACACGATGGCATTCACCTTCACCGAGACGTTGTCGTGCGATATCACGTCCTGCGCAGGCACATCCATGGTCACCACGCGCAGGTCGACCTTGACCATCTGCTGGATGCCGGGGACCACGATCACGAGGCCCGGCCCCTTGACCTTCCAGAACCGGCCGAGCAGGAAGATCACGCCGCGCTCGTACTCGCGCAGGATCCTGATCGACGCAAACACCAGCAAGACGAGCAGGACCAGGAGGGGCGCAAAGCCCAGCTGAAAATCGATCATGACGAGGCACTCCGGGAGGTTGGGGATTCCGATGCAGGCGAAACGTCCAGGGTCAGGCCGTCGAGCCGATCGACGCGTACCCGGTCACCGGGCGCGAGCGGGACACGCGAACGTGCACGCCAGCGTTCGCCGTGCACCATCACCCACCAGTCGCCGTCGGCAGCCGGAGCGATGACCGTGCCGGCTGCGCCCGGCATTTCCTCGCGTCCGCTCACGACCGGGCGCCTGGCGCTGCGCGCTGCAAGATTGCCGATGGCCAGCAGTATGGCGGCGCTGGCGAGTGCGAGGCCGATGACCAGTGCCGGCGGCATGCCGAATCCCGGCGCCTGCGTGTCCATCAGGAACAGGCCGCCGACGATGAATGCCACGATGCCGCCGACGCCCAGCACCCCGAAGCTGGGGAGGAAAGCTTCGGCCAGCATCAGCGCGGCACCGAAGGCCAGCAGCAGCACGCCGGCCCAGTTCACCGGCAACATCTGGAAGGCATAGAGCGCCATCAGCAGCGCGATCGCGCCGGCCACGCCGGGCACGCCGAACCCCGGCGACGTGAACTCGAAAAACAGGCCGTAGATGCCGATCATCATCAGGACCAGTGCCACCTGCGGGTTGGCCAGCGTGGCGAGAATGCGGTTGCGCCAGTCCGGTGCGAACCGTTCGACCGGTACGCCGGCGGTGGCGAGCACCACCGTGCCGTTCATCAGTGCGACCTCGCGGCCGTCGAGCCTGGCCAGCAGTTCGGGCAGGTCGACGGCGATGAGATCGATCACCCGTTGCGCCAGCGCATCCTCCGCCGACAAGCTGGCCGCCTCGCGCACCGCGCGCTCGGCGAAATCGACGTTGCGCCCGCGCAACTGGGCAAGGCTGCGGATATAGGCGGTGGCGTCCTCGACCGATTTGGCCGTCATGGGATCCATGTCGGCCGCGGGTTTCGCCGTGCCGTCGGGCGCGGCAGCTTGCCGGTTGGCTTCCGGTTCACCGGATGTCGTGCGTGGTTCGGGTGCGGGTTTGCCGGGCTCGGCACCGCCGATGCCGATCGCCACCGGGGTGGCCGCGCCAAGGTTGGTCGCCGGTGCCATCGCGGCAACGTGGCTGGCATACAGGATGTAGGTGCCGGCGCTCGCCGCCCGGGCGCCCTCGGGTGACACGAAGGCAGCCACCGGCACGGGAGAGGCCAGGATTTCCCTGATGATGCTGCGCATCGAGGTATCGAGCCCGCCGGGCGTATCGATTTCGATCACGACCAGGCCCGCACGCGTCTCCACGGCGCGCGCCAGGCCACGCTGCACGTAGTCCGCGGTGGCGGGGCCTATGGTGCCCTCGATCCGCAGCGCCAGCACGCTGGCGTTGACGCCCTCCGGCGCTGCATTGCCGGAGGTGGCAGGCGCGAGCAGAACCAGTATCAGCCCGGCAATGCGCCACAGCCACGAGTCAGTCCACGTGTGCATGCCATGTTCTCCGGGGGCTGGTCACCCCGCCGCGGAATATCGAATGTACTCCTTTTACGTGGCGAACGGCGCGTCGGTCCACGGCTGGCATCTCGCGCACGCGGCGCTTATGCTGCCCGTGTCGAAGCGGCGCCTGCCCTGAACGAGGGGGTGGCGTATCCGGACTGACCGAGACCTGCCGATGAAATCGCTGGAATCGTTCGTCGAACGCAAGCTCTCTGCCATCGAGCCCCCGCTCGCGCTCGTGCTGCCGGGCGGGCGGCGGATCGGTCCGGCGTCGGCCGCCGTGCGGATCGGGCTGCGCGAGATGGCCTCGCTCGCGCACCTCGCCTGCGGCCGCATCGGGCGCCTGGCCGAGGAGTACGTCGAGGGCCGCATCGAGATCGACGGTGCGCTGCGCGACATCGTCGCGGTCTCCCGCCAGCTGCTCGCGCACGACCCGACGCGCGTCGAGCCGGCGCCAGCCGCGCTCGGCTGGTGGCGCGAGCTCGCGCGCCGCCGCCGCTCGCGGTCGCGCCACAGCCCCGAGGCCGATGCCCGCCAGGTCCAGTTTCACTACGACGTCTCGGATCGCTTCTACGCGCTGTGGCTCGATCCGCGCCGCGTCTACTCCTGCGCCTATTACCGCGAACCGGGGATGACGCTCGCCGAGGCACAGGAGGCAAAGCTCGAGCACATCTGCCGCAAGCTGATGCTCGCCCCGGGGGAGCGATTCCTCGACATCGGTGCCGGCTGGGGCGCGCTGCTGCTGTGGGCCGCCGAGCGCCACGGGGTCGAGGCGACGGGCATCACGCTGTCGCGGAACCAGTACGCCCACGTCTGCCGGCTGGTGGAGGAGCGTGGCCTGTCGGGCAGGGTCAGGATGCACTTGCTCGACTACCGCGAGCTGCCCGAGGACACACCGTGGGACAAGATCGCATCGGTCGGCATGTTCGAGCACGTGGGGCGCGCGCGCCTCGACGGCTATTTCGCGAAGCTCCGACGCCTGCTCCGGCCCGGCGGCCTGCTGCTCAACCACGGCATCACGGCCGGCGGCACGCGCAACCACGGGCTGGGCGCCGGCATCGGCGAGTTCATCGACCGCTACATCTTTCCCGGCGGCGAACTGATGCACCTCTCGCACGTGCTGCGCGTCGCCTCCGAGAGCGGGCTGGAGGCGCTGGACGTCGAGAACCTGCGCCCGCACTACGCGCGCACGCTGAGCGCGTGGTCGGATGCGCTGGAGGAGCGGCTGGCCGAGGCGCGCCACCTCGCCCCCGGGGCGGTGCTGCGCGCCTACCGGCTTTATCTGGCCGGCAGCGCGATGGCCTTCGAGCAGGGCTGGATCTCGCTGCACCAGGTGCTCGCCGCGCGGCCGAGCGGCAATCCCGCCGACGGCCCGGTATGGGGTGCGCAATCGGCGTTTCCGTTCAACCGCGATTACATCTACCGCTGATCCCGTCGCGGGGTGCGTGCCGCGACGCGGCGATTCTGCCGCCGCGGGCTTCGCGCTAGAATCCCACCCGAATCCGCCCGAGCGCCGCGCCCCGATGCTGCACTTCCTGCCGTCCGCCCTGCGCGGGATCATCGCCTCGCTGATCCTCGCCACGAACACGCTGGTCCTCTGCTGGCCGCTGTTCGTCGGCGCGCTGTTCAAGGCGGCGCTGCCCTTCGCCGCGGCCAGGCGCGCCATCAACGCCGCGATGCACTGGTGCGCGGAGACCTGGATCGGCGTCAACAAGCGGTGGATGGACCTCGTGCAGCGCACGCGCTGGGACGTTAGCGGACTGCAGGGCGTCGACACCCGCCATTCCTACCTGGTGACCTCGAACCACCAGAGCTGGGTGGACATCCTGGTGCTGCAGTACGTGCTGAACCGGCGGGCGCCGTTCCTGAAGTTCTTCCTCAAGCAGGAGCTGATCTGGGTCCCGGTGATCGGGCTGTGCTGGTGGGCGCTCGAGTTTCCGTTCATGAAGCGCTTCTCGCGCGAGTACCTCGAGAAGCACCCCGAGAAGCGCGGGCAGGACATGCTGACGACGCGCCGGGCCTGCGAGCGCTACCGGCTCGACCACGTGTCGGTGTTCAACTTCCTCGAGGGCACCCGGCACACCCCGGCCAAGCACGCCGCGCAGGGCTCGCCGTTCCGCTACCTGCTGAAGCCGCGCGCCGGCGGCATCGCCTTCGTGCTGGACGCCATGGGCGAGCAGCTGACCGCCATGCTCGACGTGACGATCCATTACCCGGACGGCGTGCCCTCGTTCTGGGACCTGCTGTCGGGCCGGCTCGGGCGCGTGGTGGTGCGCATCGTGCAGCGCGAGATCCCGCGCGAATTCCTCGGCCGCAGCTACGACGAGGACGACGGCTACCGCCTGGATTTCCAGCAGTGGGTCAACGCGCTGTGGGAGGAGAAGGACGCGCTGCTGGCGCGGCTGCACGCCGGGCAGCCCGCGCGCCCCTAGCCCGACAACCACCCTCGATGGACACCGCGATGCACCCCGACGACCGTTTCCATCCGCCCACCACGGACGATCCCTACTGGACCGAGACCTGCTGGTTCACCTTCGCGATACCCGAGCACGGCCTGTCCGGGCAGTTCTACCCGTTCTTCCGCCCCAACCAGCGGGTGTGCGCGGCGGGCGTGTTCTTCTGGGACGCGCAGGGCCACCTGCCCTGGAACGTCCGCTACGGCAAGAACTTCTGGCACCTGCCGATGCCGGAGCAGGATCTCACCGACATCCGCCTGCCGAACGGGATCCACTATCGCTGCCTCGAAACGCTGCAGAGCTACGCGCTGCACTACGACGACCCGGACGGCGACGACATCGAGGTGCGCCTGCGCTTCGATGCGATCTGCCCGCCGAACTACCTGATGGACAGCCACCTCGACCAGCCCGGTCGCTACACCGGCACGGTGCGGCTGGGAGACCAGGTGATCGCGGTCGACAGCTTCGGGATGCGCGACCGCTCCTGGGGCAAGCGCGACCAGTTCGGGACGGACATCCACCACAGCACGGCGCACCGCGGCGGGTACAGCTACGCCACCGCCGACGAGCGCAACGGCTTTCACGCGATCACGATGGCCTTCGCCGACGACCAGTGCATCGTGATCCACGGCTACTACCTGCGCGACGGCGAGTACGCGAAGCTGGCCTCGGGCCTGCGCACGGTGCTGGCGCGGGATCCCGCGACCGGGTGTCCGACCCGCGTGCGGCTGGAGGCCACCGACACGCTCGGCCGGCACTTCGTGGCCGAGGCCGAGTGCCTGAACCGCATCGGGCTGCACCTGAACCCGAACCTGTTCACCTGGAACTGCCTGGCCGAGTGGCGCTTCGGCGACGCGCGCGGCTACGGCGAGGACCACGACAACTGGAGCGCCACCGCGGCGCGGCACTTCTTCCGTCGCCACGCCGGCTGGCCGGCGACCTGAGACCGGCGCGCCGGCCTACTGCGAGACGTTTTCCGGACCCCAGTAGGCCCTCATCGCCACGACCTTGCCGGCGGCGTCGAACTCGAACACGTCGATCACCTCGATCTTCATGGCGCCCACGCGCACCTCGAAGGCGAACGCCGCCGCGTTGCCCGCGCAGCGCACCGGCCCCGTGAGGGCCAGCCTGGCATCGGCGCCGAAACTGCCCTCGTAGAACGCCGCGATCGCCGCGATGCCCCTGTGCACGTCGGTGCCCACGGGGTCCTCGACGGTGGCGTCGTCGGCGTAGATCTCGCGGATCAGGCCGACGTCCTTGCGGGCGAAGGCTTCGACGTACTTGTTCACGGTCGCTATCATGTGTGCGCTGTTGCTCATGGCGTCTCCGTTGTCGTGGAAATGACAGCACCTTATAGCGGAAAGTGTTGCCAGCGACCATCGTCCGGCGGGAGAACAGATGTACAGCGGTCCCAGGATCTTCCAGATCGGTTTCAACAAGTGCGGCACCACCAGCCTGCACCGGTTCTTCCTTGCCAACGGCCTCGCTTCCGTGCACTGGGAGAACGGGGATATCGCGCTGCGCTTCTTCGCGCGCATGACGCGCGGCGAGGATCCCTTCGCCGACTATCCGCAGGCCGTCGCCTTCACCGACATGATCAAGGTGCGCGGTTCGCTGCTGGAGCCCTACAAGCACGTCGACTACATCCATCGCTGGTACCCGGATGCGTATTTCATCCTGAACACGCGCAATGCCGCCGACTGGATCGAAAGCCGCGTGAAGCACGGTCTCGTGCCGCATTACTGCGAGGCGCTCGGCTTGCCGGACGAGGCGAGCGTGCGCGCCTACTGGCTGCGGGAGTGGTACAGCCACCATGCGGCCGTGCTCGATTACTTCGCGGCGATGCCCGAGCGACTGCTGGTGTTCGACATCGACCGGGATGCGCCGGCGAAGCTGGCCCGTTTCCTGGCGCCGTCGTGGACGCTCGATCCGTCACGGTTCGGACGCCACAACCGCACCGCTGGCGGCGCAATCCCCGCGCGCGAACCCTCCCGTTCCGTGACGATAAGCTCGGCAAGCTTCGAGCTGCTGGGTGACAGGGCGGGGCAGGAGCAACCGCTGTTCGTCGAAATCCGGCCACGCGGCGCATAGTCATGCCCCGCACTTCCGCTCGCACGGCCGCATGCGCCGGACTGTTCCTCGCCATCTTCGCGCCGGTCTTCGCCGCCGCTGCGGTCGCCGGCGCTGCCGACGAGTGGCCTGTCTGGGGCGGCGACCCGGGTGCAACGCACTTCTCGGCCCTCGCCGACATCACGCCGGCGAACGTCGCCGCGCTCGAAGTGGCGTGGACGCACCGCAGCGGGGATCACGCCGACGGCAGCGGGCGCACGCGAGCGACCTACTTCCAGGCCACGCCGCTCGCGGTCAACGGGCGGCTGTACTACTGCACGCCGTTCCAGCGCGTGTTCGCGCTCGATCCCGAGACCGGCGCGGAGCTCTGGCAGTTCGACCCGCGCGTGAAGACGCTGACCGGCGAGGGGCCCTATCCGCTCAACTGCCGCGGCGTCAGCTACTGGGAGGACGAGCGCGCGTCGCCCGGCGCTTTCTGCGCCAGGCGGATCTTCTACGGCACCTCCGATTCGGAGCTGATCGCCCTCGACGCCGACAGCGGCAGGCCCTGCGACGGTTTCGGCAGCGGCGGGCGCGTCGACCTGCGCAAGGATCTCGACGAGCCGCGCGCCTGGGCCGCGTATCCGACCTCGCCGCCGCTGGTGATGCGCGACCGCGTGGTGATCAACGGCTTCGTCGCCGACAACCTCGAGGTCGACGCCGCCCCCGGCCTCGTACGCGCCTTCGACGCGCGCACCGGCGCGCCCGCCTGGGCGTGGAACCCCGTCCCGCCGGGCTGGCAGCCGCGGCCGCAGTCGCGCCGGAGCCCGTGGCAGGCCGGCACGCCGAACAGCTGGTCGGTCATCAGCGGTGATCACGCGCGCGGCCTCGTGTTCGTGCCCACCGGCAACCCTTCGCCCGACATGTACGGCGGCGAGCGCGCCGGCATCGATTACTACGGCAGTTCGACGGTGGCGCTGTCGATCGAGACCGGCGAGGTGGTGTGGCGCTTCCAGGCCGTGCACCACGACGTCTGGGACTACGACACGCCGAGCGCGCCGATCCTGTTCCAGATCGACGGCGTCGGCGGCGGCGTGCCGGCGGTGGCGCAGACCACCAAGGTCGGCCACGTGTTCCTGCTCGATCGCCTCACCGGCGTGCCGCTGTACCCGGTCGAGGAGCGTCCGGTGCCGCAGGGGGGCGTGCCCGGCGAGACGCTGTCGCCGACCCAGCCCTTTCCGACGCACCCCGCGCCGCTGCACCCGAGCGCGCTGGCGCCGGCTGACGCGCACGGTTTCACGCCGCTCGACCGCTGGGACTGCGCGCGCAAGATCGCGCGCTATCGCTGGGACGGCGCCTTCACGCCGCCGACACTGGCGGGCTCGATCGGTTATCCGCACAGCTCCGGCGGCATGAACTGGGGCAGCGCGGCGATCGATCCGGGGCGCGGGCTGCTGATCGTGAACCAGAACCACATCGCGCAGGTCGTGCAGCTGATCCCGCGCGAGCAGGCGAAGGACCTCGATCCGGCGGCTCAGCAGTACCCGAACGAGCTCTACCCGATGACCGGCACGCCCTACGTCGCGCGGCGCGGCCCGCTCGAGTCCTTCCTCGGCGCGCCCTGCAGTCCCACGCCGTGGGGCAGCCTCACGGCGGTCGACCTGCGCACGGGCGAGGTCCGGTGGCGCATTCCGTTCGGCACGCTCGAGGGCCTCGCGCCGTGGCCGGTGCCGGCGCTGTTCACCGACACCGGTGCGCCGAATTTCGGCGGCGGCATGGCCACGGCCAGCGGCCTGTTCTTCATCGGCGCCAGCATGGACGGCTATTTCCGCGCCTACGCCAGCGAGGACGGCCGCGAGCTGTGGAAGGCGAAGCTGCCCTACGGCGGCCACGCGGTGCCGATGACGTACCGCGGCAAGTCGGGGGCGCAGTTCGTGGTGATCGCCGCGGGCGGCAATGCACTCTCGCGCATGGGCGCCGAGCTGGTGGCGTTCCGGCTGCCGTCACCGGGCCGCTGAGCGGCGCAGGCGGCGAAACAATCGCGCAACAATCCGGCAGCATCCGGAAATCCGTCCGTTACGGCTCTCCCGCACGCTGTGCAGCGTCGACACCGACAACGCACACGACAAGGAGAACGCCATGAACAGCAAACACGCCTCGATGAGCGGCAGGATCGCCATATTCGCCTATGGCATCGCCTGCTACGCGATCTTCTTCGCCACGTTCCTCTATCTCGCGGCATTCATCGGCAACGTGCTCGTGCCGAACCCGATCGACGGCCCGCCGCGGGTCGGGCTGCTGCAGGGCCTGATGACCGATCTCGCGCTGCTCGGGCTGTTCGCCGTGCAGCACAGCGTCATGGCGCGGCCGGCCTTCAAGCGCTGGTGGACGCGCATCGTGCCGACGGCGGCCGAGCGCAGCACCTACGTGTTGTGCACCAGCATCGCGCTGATCCTGATGTTCGCATTCTGGGAGCCGCTGGGCGGCGTGGTCTGGCAGGTGGAGGGCAGCGTGGGCCGCAACCTCGCGTGGCTGGCCTTCGCGGCCGGCTGGCTGCTGGTGCTGATCGCCACCTTCCTGATCAACCACTTCGACCTGTTCGGACTGCGTCAGGTCTGGCTGCACCTCGTCGGTCGGCCGTACACGGCGCTGCGCTTCCGCACGCCGTGGCTGTACCGGCGCGTGCGCCATCCGCTTTACGTGGGCTGGCTGTTCGCCTTCTGGGCGACGCCGGTGATGACGCTCACGCATCTCGTGTTCGCGCTCGCGCTGACCGCCTACATCCTGGTCGCGATCCGCTACGAGGAGCGCGACCTGATCACGGTGCACGGCGAGGCCTATAACCGCTACCGCCAGCAGGTGCCGATGCTGGTGCCGCGCCTCGGCAGCCGCCTCGACGGTTCCGGCACGCCGCTGGAAAGCGCCTGAGGCGAGGGCAGCGCCGGCCGGTTCGCGCGCGGGCGCGAACCGGCCGGCGCTCTGCTGCATCCGCGCGGGGCTGGTCCGGGCTTGTGCATCGCCGGCGAGAGGAGTAGAAAATCCGCTCTGTCGACTCCCCGGTCCGGAACCCGCGGAGGTGAGCATGGACCAGCGCCATGCGGTGCTCGTCGTCGACGACGACCCCTCGATCCGCGAGCTGCTCGCGGCATACCTCTCGGAACGCGAGTGCACGGTGCTCTCGGCGGCGAACTGCGCCGAGGCGCGGGAGCTGGTGGCGAGCCGGCCCTGCGCCGTGGCCCTGCTGGACATCGGGCTGCCCGGCGAAGACGGTCTCAGCTTCGCGCGCTATCTGCGCGAGTGTCACGACATCGGCATCATCATCCTGTCCGGTGCCGGAGAAACCATCGACCGGATCATCGGCCTGGAGATCGGCGCCGACGACTATCTGCCCAAGCCCTTCGACCTGCGCGAACTGCACGCCCGGCTGAAGAGCGTCGCGCGGCGCTACCAGCGACCCGCCGCACAGGCCACGTCGCAACCCGCCGCGCACGCGCGGCAGCTGCGCGTCGGCGACTGCCGGCTCGACCTCGACCGCCAGCAGCTGTTCGCCGCCTCGGGCGAGGAGATCGCGGTCACCGCGATGGAGTTCGACCTGTTGCGGGTGTTCGCCGAGCGTCCCAACCGGCCGCTGTCGCGCGACACGCTGCTCGACCTGACGCAGAACCGTGACTGGGATCCCTTCGACCGCTCGATCGACATCCGCATCGCGCGACTGCGGCGCAAGATCGAGCCGGACCCCGAGAAGCCGCGCATCATCCGCACCGTGCGCGGCGTCGGCTACATGTTCTGCGACTCCGGCTGAGCGTGCTCGCGCGCCAGGGCGGGGACGCACCCGCAACGCGCGCAACGCGAGCGAAACAAACCGGCAACAAGCGCGCTGCGAGCCGAAATCCGCCTGCAACGAGCCGCCGCTACGCTGCTCTCCACGGCTCGGGCAATGCCGTCCGCGCCGCGGATCAACCGCGAGGAGAAGCAGCCATGACCACACAAGCCAGCGCAGCACCTGCAGGCCGTGCCCGCATCCGCAGCTCCGGATCCCGCCTGCGCGCCCTTGCCGGTGCGCTCGTCCTCATGCCGGCCATCGCACAGGTGCCGGCTGCCGGCGCCATGCCGCACCGCGACCCGGTCGTCGACGATTGCGTGCGCGCGGCCGTGGCGCAGATGGGCGTGGCGCTCGAGCGCCGCATCGAGGGTTCCGTGCGCGTGCGCGACGACGCGACGGCCGGGCAGCGCGTCTATCTCGACGTCGTCTCGACCACCACGCGGCTGCCGGTGCGCCTGCGGCTGTACTGCAGCGTGAACGAGCAGGGCGTGCTCGAGCACGTGCTGTCGACGCCGCGCCTGGGGCGCGCGGGCTGATCGCCCCGGCACGGCTCAGGCCCCGGCATAGCGCGCGCGCAGGGCCTTCTTGTCCGGCTTGCCGACCGCGGTCTGCGGGATGGCGTCGAGGAACTCGACCGACTTGGGCGCCTGGTACGAGCCCTTCTGCGCGACGACCGGCGCGACCAGTTCCGCGGCCGTCGCGCTCATGCCCGGGCGCAGCACGACCAGCGCCGTGACCGCCTCGCCCCACTTCGGGTGCGGCACGCCGATGACGGCGACCTGGGATACCGCGGGATGCTGCGCGATGATGTCCTCGATCTCGCGCGGATAGACGTTGAAGCCGCCGCTCACGATCATGTCCCTGGTGCGGTCGATGATGCGCAGGAAGCCGTCCGGGTCGCGCACCGCCACGTCGCCGGTGTGCAGCCATCCGCCCGCGAAGGCCTGCGCCGTCAGTTGCGGGTTGTCGCGGTAGCCGTCCATGACCAGCGGCCCGCGCACGCAGATCTCGCCCGGCTCCCCGTCGGGCACCGGCCGGTTGTCGGCGCCGAGCAGCGCGACGCGCAGCCACGGCGACGGACGGCCGCAGCTCGCCAGGCGACGCATGTCGTTCACGTCGTGCTCGCACTTGCGCAGCATCGTGATCGCCATCGGCGCCTCGGCCTGGCCGTAGAACTGGCAGAACACCGGCCCGATGCGCTCGATCGCTTCCCTGAGCCGCGCGGGCGCGATCGCCGAAGCGCCGTAGAAAACGGTTTCCAGGCTGGAGAGATCGAACTCGCCGAAGCGCGGGTGATCGAGCAGCGCGTAGATCATGGTCGGGACCAGCAGCACGCAGTTGATGCGGTGCTCCTGGATGGCCTGCATCACCGCCACCGGATCGAAGCCCGGCAGCACCAGCATCGTGCCGCCCTTGATCAGCGTCGGCAGGAACATGGCCGAACCGGCGTGGCTGAGCGGCGTGCAGGAGAGCACCCGCGGCGGGTTCGGCCACTCCCAGTCCGAGAGCATGATCTGCAGGGTGGTCACGCCGGTGCGGTGCACGCTCGCGAGCGCCTTCGGCTTGCCGGTGGTGCCCCCGGAATAGCCGAGCCGCATGACGTCGTGCGGCCCGACCTCGGGGGCGACCAGCGGCGCGGGCGTGAAGCCTTCCGCCAGCGCGCACAGGTCCGGGCCGAGCGGGCTCGCGCCGAGCGCGAGCAGGCGGAGCGCCGGCGCGGCCCCGGCCAGTTCCTGCGCGCGGCCGGCATGGCGCGCGGCATCGAACACCAGGATCTCGACGCCGGAATCCTCGACCACGTGGCGATGGTCGGCGAGTCCGCCCAGCGGGTGCATCGGCACGTAGACCGCCGCGAGCAGCTGCACCGCGTGGCTGACGTGCAGCACTTCGGGCAGGTTCGAGGACAGGAGGCCGACGCGGGTGCCCTTCCCGACGCCCGAGCTCGCGAGAGCCTGCACGAACCGGCTGGTCGCGTCGCGCACCTCGCCGACGCTGAGCGTCGGGCCGTCGAGCAGGTGCAGGAGCGGCCGGTCGGGGTCGCTGCCGAGCGCGTTCACGAGCAGGTCCGGGGTGTAGAGGGGGCGGTGAAGGTCGTCGGCGGACATGGGCTCTCCCCGGGAATGGCGAAGGCGCGAAAGTACGCGTGATGCCGCGGGCCGGCAAGCCGGGCGGCCGCATCGCCCCACCGTCGGTGCCGGATCGTTTACGATACGCGCGGTCGACATTCCACCATGCCTGCAGCCGCGAGGCCGCCGCGTTCCGCCCGGAGCGGCGCGAGCGGTCGCGGCACGCCGAAGGACGCTGCATGACTGCTGTTGCCACCGCCGACGATCCCGGGCCGGTGTCCCGCACGTTCGCCGCCCAGGGCCTGAACCTGCACTACCTCGACTGGGGCAACGCCGAGGCGCCGCTCCTCGTGCTGCTGCACGGCAGCCGCGATCACGCCCGCAGCTGGGACTGGACGGCGCGGGCACTGCGGCACGAGTGGCACGTCGTCGCACCGGATCTGCGCGGTCACGGCGACAGCGACTGGTCGCCCGACGGCGCCTATCTGACCGCCTACCACGCGCTCGACCTCAGCGGGCTGATCGAGTCGCTCGGGGCGCGGCAGCTCCGCTTCGTGGCGCATTCATTCGGCGGCGGCGTGGCGGCCCGCTACGCGGCGATGTTCCCCGACCGGGTGCAGAAGCTCGTGCTGGTGGACGGGCTGGGCCCGTCGCCCGAGACGCAGGCCAAGTGGGACCGGCAAGGGCCCGTGCAGCGCTCGCGCGACTGGATCGGGCAGCGCCTCGCGCCGGCGCGCGCGCCGCGGCGCTTCGCCACGATCGACGAAGCGGTCGCGCGCATGGCCGAGGCGAACCGGCACCTGAGCCCGGAACAGGCGCGCCACCTCGCGCTGCACGGGGTGCGCCGCGACGGCGACGGCTATTGCTGGAAATACGATCCGCGGGTCTTCATGTTCGCCCCCGACGATTTCGCGCTCGACCGCACCGCATTCTGGCGCGCCATCACGGCGCCGGTCCTGCTCTGCCACGGTCCCGAGAGCTGGAACACGAATCCCGAGGAGAACGGGCAGGCGGCGCACTTCCGCGACTGCCGGACCATCGTCTTCGACGACGCCGGGCACTGGATCCACCACGACCGCTTCGACGCCTTCGTCGCGGCGCTCGGCGAATTCCTGTGAGCCGCGGGGGCACGATGGGCATCGCACACCTGCGCCTCGCGCTGTTTGGCCTGCTGGCGCTGGCGGCGGCGGGCGCGAAGGCCGCTATCCCGGCCACGCCGGTGATGACGCTGTATCGCTTCAACGGCGCGCTCGAGCTGCCGTATTTCGACGTCGAGGGTTTCGAGCGGCGCGGCGCGACGGCGCCGGCGGGCACGCTGGCGCAGGGGACGACGCTGATTCCCTGCCTGCCGGTCCGGCACGGGCGCGCGCTGACCGACGCCTCGGGCACGCCGTTCGTCGGTTTCGAGATCGTCGTCGATGCGCGCAGCGCGACGCCCGAGGCGGCGGGCAGGCTCGAGGAGGCCATCGCGCGGCGCAAGACGCTCGAAGTCAGGAACCACCACTGCGCGCCCGGGGTGCGGCACGTGCTCGACGTGCGCAACCTCTACGCCATGGAGAAGCTGCCGTTCTTCGATCCGCCGGGCGGCGGCAAGGGCCGCGCGGCGGGCGGCGGCGGGCCCGAGGAGATCGTGCGCGCCTTCCACAACAGCAGCCAGTGCGCCGAGGCGAACGCGCGGCTGACGCAGCGTCGCCGGGCGCTGGAAGGGGCGTGGGAGGGTTTCGGCCGCGCCAACGCCGGCCGCTGGCCGGCAGCCGACATGGCCCGGGCCCGCCAGCTCGATTACACGCTGCGCACCGCGCTGTTCGAAGGCCATCTCGAGCGCGGCTGCACCGCCTACGGCGCCTGCGAGCGCAATATCGTCGCGCTCTCGATCCGCAACCGTGCCGTGGAACGCTGCTTCCCGCGCGAGGGCTGCCGCGCGCGTGGCGACTTCGAGGGCGTCGCGTCCGACCCCTCGCAGTACAACATCTGGGACGAGTATCTCACGCAGATCTCGGGCCTGACCGCCTGCTTCCTGCGCGACGACCTCGCGACGACCGCGCGCTACGCCCGGCTGCAGGCGATGTTCGCGCAGAATGTCGGCGACGTGCAGCGCATCCTCTTCGGCGGCGACGCCGACCTGAAGGAGCTGTTCCCCGGCGCCGCGCTCGCCGACATCAAGAGCATGGCGCACTACTATCACGCGCCGGCGATGGGCAAGTGCTTCCCCGCTAACCCGCGCGTCGAGTACATGGCGGGCGCGGTGGCGCGACGCGGCGGCGACTTCGCGCTGATCGCGAACAGCCGCATCGAGGTCGGCGACCGGGTCGGCAAGGATTACCGCTTCCGCTCCTTCCGCGTCGAGGAGACCGAGGCGCGCGACATCGTCGAGGTGCGCGACGACTATCCGGGCTTCGTGGTCGACGGGCGCAAGGTCACGCTCGCGCCGCCCTCGGGCTGCCGCCCGTACGGCATGCCGGCGGGCTGTCCGCTCGGCGAGATCGGCCGCTACCGCAAGACCCCGTCCTGGCTCGACGCCGGCAAGCCGCTCGGCCTGAGTTGCACGATCGCCGATCGCGGCGGGCAGTGCGAGGCTCCGGCGCGGCTGGCGACGGTGCAGGTCGGCGGGCGCTGCGACGCCCAGATGCGCCCCGTCGCGGGCGTCCACTGACGGGGGGCCGTGCCGGGCGGCCCGATGGCAGAGCACGCAGACCGAAGCCCATGCGCCACCTGTTCGAAGCACGGCTGATCAACGGCTCGCTCGGCGACCCGGGCCTGTACGTCGACTTTCCCGACGAGCGGCGCGCGCTGCTGTTCGACCTCGGCGACATCGCCGCGCTGGCGGTGCGCAACGTGATGCGCGTCTCGCACGTGTTCGTCAGCCACACGCACATGGACCATTTCGCCGGCTTCGACCCGCTGCTGCGCGTCGTGCTGGGGCGCAAGGACCGGGTCGCGCTGCTCGGCGGGCCCGGTTTCATCGCGCAGGTCGAGCACAAGCTGCGCGCCTACACCTGGAACGTGGTGCACCGCTACGCGATCGCCCTCGTGCTCGAGGTCCGCGAGATCGGTCCCGACGGGCGCGGGCGCTGCGCGCGCTTCTGCAGCCGCAACAGCTTCGCGCGCGAGGACGGCGAACCCTTCGACTGCGCGGGCGGCGTGCTCCACGACGACGCGCTGTTCCGCGTGCGCGGCGCCTTCGTCGACCACGAGATGCCCTGCCTGGCCTTCGTGCTCGAGGAGAAGGCGCGCGTGCGCGTCGCCAGGGACCGGCTCGAGGCGCTGGGCGTGTCCACGGGCGCCTGGCTGCGCGAGCTGAAGTCCGCCGTGCTGTCGGGGGCGCCGGCGGACACGCCGATCCGCGTGCGCTGGCGCGACCGCGCCGGCGAACACGAGATGCAGCGCAGCGTCGGCGAGCTCGCGGCGGTCGTGCTCGACGTGGGCCCGGGGCGGCGCATCGCCTACGTGACCGACCTGCGTTACAGCGAGCAGAACCTGCGCGTGCTGGCGCCGCTGCTCGCCGGCGTGGACCAGCTCTTCATCGAGAGCGCGTTCCTCGACGCGGACCGCGCGCACGCCGCGCGCAAGAATCACCTCACCGCCGGCCAGGCGGGCGAGATCGCGCGCCGCGTCGGGGCCCGCGCCGTGGTGCCGTTCCACTTCTCGCCGCGCTACGGCGAGCGCGCGGCGGAGGTCGCGGCCGAGGTGCAGGCCGCGTTCCGGGGCGGCTGATGACCGGATCGATTTCGCGCGAGGACGCAACGGTGCAGACGAACAGGCATTCCGCGATTCCCTACCTGGTGGCCTGCCTCGGCGTGGCGGCCTTCACCACGATGGACGCGGTCATGAAGGGGCTCGCGATCGGCATCGGCGTCTACAACGCGATGCTGTGGCGGATGCTCGCCGGCACGCTGATGGGCGGCGCCGTGTTCCTCGCGCTCGGCTCGCGCTGGCCGGGGCGGGTGGCCATGCGGCTGCACCTGCTGCGCAGCGCCGTCGTGACGGTGATGGCGCTGGCCTTCTTCTGGGGCCTCGTGCGGGTGCCGCTCGCCGAGGGCATCGCGATCACCTTCGTGGCGCCGCTGATCGCGCTGTATCTCGCCGCGCTGCTGCTGCGGGAGGACATCGGGCGCGCCGCGATCGTCGCCTCGCTGCTCGGCCTCGCCGGCGTGCTGACGATCGTCGGCGGCAAGCTGCGGCTCGATCACGCCGCGGAATCGGTGCTCGGACTGGGCTCGCTTTTCGTCTCGGCGCTGCTGTACGCGTGGAACCTGGTGCTGCAGCGGCGCCAGGCGCAGCT